>NZ_JBEXOS010000014.1:0-135981 GCF_040611655.1 Streptomyces sp. NPDC006552 | reverse complement strand
GTGCCCCGCTCCCGGACTCCGGGGGCGGGGCACGGCCGTACCCGGGACTCCGCGGCGCTGCGTAGGGTTGAGCGCGGCAAGGCGGGTGGCGGAGAGGCGGCTGGGGTGGGCGGCGACGTGGCGGGGCGGCAGCGGTCGCGGGGGCGGATGCCCCGGGCCGAGCGGGAGCGGCAGATGCTGGACGCCGCGGTCCGGGTCTTCGGGGAGCGGGGCTACCGGGCGGCGTCCATGGACGAGATCGCCGAACTCGCCGGGGTCTCCAAGCCGTTGGTGTACCTGTACCTGAACTCGAAGGAAGAGCTGTTCACCGCCTGCATCCGGCGGGAGGCACGGGCGCTGATCGCGGCGGTGCGGGCCGGGGTGCGCCCGGACGTGCCCGCCGACCGCCAGCTGTGGGAGGGGCTGACCGCCTTCTTCGCGCACACCGCCGAGCGCCCCGACGGATGGGCGGTGCTGCACAGCCAGGCGCGGTCGGGCGGGGAGCCGTTCGTCGCGGAGGTCGGGGTGGCGCGGGCGGAGATCGTCGCGTTCGTGACCTCCCTGATCGCGGACGCGGCCGGGGAGGCCCACCAGGAGCCGGGGCCGGCCGAGCGGGAGGTCGCGGGGCTCGCGCAGGCCCTGGTCGGCGCGGCGGAGGCGCTCGCGGGGTGGGCCAACGCGGACCCGGCCGTCTCGGCGAAGGAGGCCGCCACGACGATGATGAACTTCGCGTGGTCGGGCCTGGGGAACCTGATGGAGGGGCGGCGCTGGCCGCCCCGCCGGGCCTGACCCCACGACCGGCCGGATTTCAGCGGGCGCCGAGCGCGCGCACCTCTCCCCGGACGTGGACCCGGTCGCCCCGCGCGGCCCGCAGTTCGAAGGCGGTGCCCTCGGCGGCGTAGGTGACGGTGCCGGGCAGCAGTACGGGGGCCCGGAACCGCGCGTGGACGTGGACGGGCCCGCTCGCGCCGTGCTGCGCGAGGCAGCGGGCGACGGTCCACATGCCGTGGGCGATGGCGCGCGGGAAGCCGAAGAGGCGGGCGGTGAGCGGGTGCAGATGGATGGGGTTGCGGTCACCGGACGCGGCGGCGTAGCGGCGGCCGAGGTCGCCGCGCAGGGACCACTGCGCGAGGGGCGGCAGTGGTGCGTCCGGTTCGGTTCCGGGTTCAGGTGCGGCCGGTGTCGTGCGGTGGCGGGCCAGGTAGGTGCTGGCCGACTGCCAGACCGGCCCGTCGGCGGTCCGCAGCTCGGTGCTGACCACGGCTTCCGTGCCGCGCCGGTGCGGCCGCAACTCGGTGACCTGCACCGCCAGTTCGTAGGGGTCGGCGGGGGAGAGGTCCCGGTGCTGGGTGATGTCGATGGAGGTGTGGACGAGGCCCAGCAGCGGCAGCGGGAACGCGCGCTCCGACATCAGCCGCATGGCCGCCGGGAACCCCAGGAGGTGCGGGTAGGTGACGGGCAGTTCGGCCCGGCCGGTCGGGAAGGCGCAGACGCGTTCGTACGCGGCGAGGTGGTGCTGCGCGATCCGCCGGCCGGGCAGCACGATCCGGGTGGCGGGCGGCACCGCGCCGGGCCGGGGCCGCTTGAGCGGGGAGAACAGGGCGCCGCGGGCCATGAGGGGGAGCAGGGCGGGCGGGGAGGCGAGGGTGACGGTGCGGGGTGCGGTCATGTCGGGTCCTGGGGGTGGGGACGGAGACGACGGGGCCGGGCGGGGGTGCGGGGTGGCCGGGTCCGGTGGGGCGTGTGCGGTTATTCGGCTCCGGTAGGGCGGGTGCGGGGTCAGGCGCCGAGCAGGCTCTGGCCGCACACCCGTACTACTTGCCCGTTCACGGCGGCGGAACCCGCGGACGCGAGCCACGCCGTGGTCTCCGCCACGTCCACCGGCAGGCCGCCCTGGCCGAGGGAGTTCATCCGGCGTCCGGCCTCGCGGATGACGAGCGGGACGGCCGCCGTCATCTTCGTCTCGATGAAGCCGGGGGCCACGGCGTTCACGGTGACGCCGTGCCCGGCGAGGGCGCGCGGGGCGAGGGAGCGGACGAGCCCGATCACACCGGCCTTGCTCGCCGCGTAGTTGGTCTGGCCGGTGTTGCCCGCGATGCCGGCGATGGAGGCCGTGGTGACGAGGGTGCCGCCCCGCCGCACGGCGCCCGCCTTCAGCAGGGCGTCGGTCGTGCGCAGCACGGCGGCGAGGTTCACGTCCAGGACCGCGCTCCAGCGCGCCGCGTCCATGTTGGCCAGCCGCCGGTCGCGCGTGATGCCGGCGTTGTGGACCACGACGTCGAGCCCGCCGGAGGTGAAGTCGGCGATGTGCTCACCCGCGTCCCCGGCGGTGATGTCCAGCGGCAGCGCCCGCCCGCCGAGCCGTTCGGCCACCCGGTCCAGGTCGGCCCGGGCGGAGGGCACGTCGAGGAGCACGACCTGCGCCCCGTCCCGTACGAGGGTCTCGGCGACGGCCTCGCCGATGCCGCGCGCGGCGCCGGTGACCAGGGCGGTCCGTCCGGCGAGCGGCCGCGCCCAGTCCGCGGGGACCACCACGTCGCCGTCGCCGGGCCCGACCTCGACGACCTGTCCGCTGACGTAGGCGGAGCGCGGGGAGAGCAGGAAGCGCAGGGTGGACTCGGCGGCGGCCACCGGTCCGGCGATCCGCACGAGGTTGACCGTGCGGCCGCGGCCGATCTCCTTGCCCAGGGAGCGGACGAACCCTTCGAGGCCCTGCTGCGCCGCGGCCTGGTGGTGGTCGTCGGCGGAGAGCGGCGCCCCGAGCACGAGCACGCGGCCGCTCGTGGCGAGCGTGCGCACGACCGGGTGCAGGGCGGCGTGCACCTCGGCGAGCGTCTCCGGGCCGTCGACGGCGGTGGCGTCCACGACGACGCCGACCGGCTGCTCCCGCCGCGCGCCGCCCGAGAGCGAGCCGCGGACCTGGAGGCCGGTGCGGCCCAGCAGCTCCGACAGCTCCCCGCGGTGCGCGGAGGGACCGGCGGTGAAGTGCAGCAACTGACCTTCGAACACCGGGTGTGCGGCGCTCCAGCGGCGCAGCGGCGCGGGCTGCGGCAGGCCGAGGCGGCGGGTCAGGAAGCGGCCGGGGGCCGTGCCGGTGAAGTTCAGATAGCGATCGGCCATTGTCCAACTCCCTGCGCGGTCGTAAATTTACTTCGGAGTAAGGTTACTCAGTAGTCAGGAGTTGTCGAGATGGTACGCCCCGCCAAAAGTCCGGCACCGCCCCGCCGAGTCGCCGTCATCGGCGGCAGCCGCATCCCGTTCGCGCGCTCCGACGGCCCCTACGCGACGGTCTCCAACCAGCAGATGCTGACCGTGGCCCTGGACGGGCTCGCGGGCCGCTACAAGCTCCACGAGCCGGGCGCGGTAGGCGAGTTCGTGGCCGGCGCGGTCCTCAAGCACAGCCGCGACTTCAACCTCGCGCGTGAGACCGTGCTCGGTTCCATGCTGGACGCGCGCACGCCCGCGTACGACATCCAGCAGGCCTGCGGCACCGGACTCCAGGCCGTGATCGCCGCCGCCAACAAGATCGCGCTCGGCCAGACCGACAGCGCGGTCGCGGGCGGCGCCGACACCGCGAGCGACGCCCCGCTCGGCGTCAACGACGACCTGCGCACGATCCTGCTCGCCGCCCGGCGCGCCAGGACGACGGGGGCCCGGCTCAAGGCCCTGGCGCGGATCAGGCCGGGCCACCTCGTCCCCGACATCCCGCGCAACGCCGAGCCGCGCACCCGGCTGTCGATGGGCGAGCACGCGGCCGTCACCGCCCGCGAGTGGGGCATCGCGCGCGCGGACCAGGACGAACTCGCCGCGACCAGCCACCAGCGCCTCGCGGCCGCCTACGACCGCGGGTTCTTCGACGACCTGGTCGTGCCGTACCAGGGGCTCGAACGGGACCAGAACCTGCGGCCCGGCTCGACCGTCGAGAAACTCGCCACGCTGAAGCCGGTGTTCGGCGCCGACGACCCGCACCCGACCATGACGGCGGGCAACTCGACGCCGCTGACGGACGGGGCGGCGGTGGTGCTCCTCGCGAGCGAGGAGTGGGCCGAGGCGCGCGGCCTCGAACCGCTGGCCTACCTGAGCGCGTACGAGACGGCCGCCGTCGACTTCGTGGGCGGGGACGTCACCGGGGGCGGCGGGGACGGGCTGCTGATGGCGCCCGCGTACGCGGTGCCGCGGATGCTGGAGCGGGCCGGGCTCGGGATGGCGGACTTCGACCTCGTCGAGGTGCACGAGGCGTTCGCCTCACAGGTGCTCGCGACGCTGGCCGCCTGGGAGAAGCAGGGGCTTGCCCCGGTCGACCGGGCGCGGCTCAACACCGCCGGGTCCTCCCTGGCCACCGGCCACCCCTTCGCCGCTACGGGGGCGCGGATCGTGGCGACGCTCGCCAAGCTGCTCGCCGAGCGCGGCGGGCCGGGGCGCGGCCTGATCTCCGTCTGCGCGGCGGGCGGCCAGGGCGTGACGGCGATCCTGGAACGCGCCTGACCGGCGGCGGCCCGATCCGGCTACGCGCGCGCCGCCGGATCGAGCCGCAGCAGCGCCTCCTCGTCCGGGGAGCCGGCCGGCGCCTGGTAGACGACCAGGCGCTGGCCGCCCGACCGGGCGAGCTGCATGACCTCGTAGGTGAGGGTCATCCCGCCGACCTTGGGGTGGTCGAAGGTCTTGGTGCCGCCGCTGCGCTCGCACACCTCGTAGCGGTCCCACATCCGTGCGAACTCCGGTGACTTGAGCAGCAGTTCGCCGATGAGCCGGACCATTCGCGGGTCGTCGGGGTCGGTGCCGCCGAGCGCGCGCAGATGCGCCACCGACTTGGCGACGGTCTCCTCCCACGGGACGTACAGGGAGCGGCCGGCCGGGTGCAGGAAGAGGTAGCGGGTGACATTGCGCTGCTCGGGCGGCAGGTCCCAGATGCCGGGGAGCAGACGGCGGCCGGCCGGGTTGGCGGCCAGCAGGTAGCTGTACCGGCTGACCACGTAGGCGGGCATCGGACGCAGCGCCTCCAGCATCTGGAGCACCGAGTCGCGGACCGTGTCGTCGGCCGTCGGGTGGGGCGCGGTGAGCCGGCCGGACGCCAACTCGGCGAGCTCGTGCAGCCGTTCATACGCGTCTCCGCGCAGCCGCAGGACGCGGCCGAGGGCGTCGATCACGGCGGTCGACGGGTTGGTCTCGCGGCCCCGTTCGAGGCGCGTGTAGTAGTCGACGCTGACGCCCGCGAGGGTCGCCAGCTCCTCGCGGCGCAGGCCCGGCGTGCGGCGCAGGCCCGTCCCGGCGGGCAGGCCCGCCTCCGCGGGGGTGACCTGCGCCCGGCGGGCCCGCAGGTACCTGCCCAGTTCCGTGGTGTCAGCCATACCCGCATTCTCCCCTGCGGGCAGGCCTGTTGGGGGGCCGTGTCAGGGCCAGGAACGCGGCACCCCGGTGGGACGCGGCCTGCCACGGCGCGCCGGACGCCGGAAGACTCAAGGGCGTTGCGGGTGGCCGGGGCCACCGGGCCCAGGGGGTGCGCGTCACCGGTCCGCGGCCCGCGAACCCTGCCCGCCCGCACTCACTTCCCGCCCTTGGAGGCCAGCGTGACGCTCACCCTGCCCGGCTCCGGCACCCGTGCCGGCCGCCCGACCGACCCGGCACCGGGCCCCGCGCGGGCGCCGGGTGGGGCCACCGCGCTGGTGGCGGCCCTGCTCGGCTTCACGGTCATCACGATCGACGTGTCGGCCGTGAACATCGCGCTGCCCGGCATCCGGGCCGCGCTGCACGGCGGGATGACCGGGCTGCAGTGGGTGGTGGACGCCTACACGCTGATGTTCGCCGGGCTGATGCTCTCCGCGGGCGCGCTCTGCGACCGGGCGGGGGCGCGCCGCGCCTACGCCTGGGGCACGGGCCTGTTCACGCTCGCCTCGCTGGCCTGCGCCACGGCCCCCGGCATCGGCGCGCTGGTCGCCGCCCGGACCGTGCAGGGCGGGGCCGCCGCGGTCCTGATGCCGGCGTCCCTCGCGCTGATCCGGCAGGCCTACGACGACCCGCGGCGCCGGGCGCGGGCCGTCGCCCTGTGGACGGTGGGCGGTTCGGTCGCGATGGCGGCGGGCCCGGTACTCGGCGGGGTCCTCACGGAGACGGTCGGCTGGCGGGCGGTGTTCTTCCTCAACCTGCCGGTGGGCGCGGCCATCGCCGTCCTCCTCCCGAAGGTGGCGCCGTCCCCGCGCCGGCCCGCGCCGCTGGACCTGCCCGGCCAGTGCACGGCCGTCCTGGCGCTCGCCGGGCTCACCTTCGCCGTCATCGAGGGCGGGCACGCGGGCTGGACGGCGGCGCCGGTCCTGGCCTCCGCCGCGCTGGCCGTCCTTTCCGCTCTGGCCTTCTACGTCACCGAGAAGCGGCACCGGGCGCCCATGGTGCCGCCGGCGATGCTCCGCTCCCGCGCCGTCTCCGTCTCGCTCGCGGCCGGCTTCGCGATCAACGTGGCGTTCTACGGGCTCGTCTTCCTGCTGGGTCTCTACCTCCAGCAGGCGCGCGGGATGTCGGCGCTCACCGCGGGGCTGGTGTTCGTGCCGCTGGCCGTGATCATCACGGGGACGAACCTGGTCTCGCCGCGCGTGGCGGAGCGGTTCGGACGCAGACCCGTCATCGTGACCGGCCAACTGGTCCTGGCCCTGGCCATGTTCGTGCTGCTGCCGCTGACCGCGCACACGCCGATGTGGCTGCTCCTGGTGCTGCTGGTGCCCACGGGTCTGGGCGGGGCGTTCGCCGTCCCGGCGCTGACCGCGCTGCTGATGGACTCCGTCCCCGGGCCGCGGGTGGGCACCGCCTCCGGGCTCCTGAACGCGTTCCGGCAGACCGGCGGGGCGCTGGCGGTCGCCCTCTTCGGGACCCTGGTCGCCCCGGGCGGGGAGGTGTTCTCGGTGGCCGGGATGCGGGTGAGCCTGCTGGCAGCCGGTTCGCTCCTCTGCGTCACCGCCGCCCTGGCCGGTGTCCTGCTGCCCCGGCCCCGCTCAGCCGCCCCAGGGGCCTGACCCGCGCCCGCGCGCGTACCGACCCGGCGGTACCCCGACCACCCGCTTGAAGTGCCGGGTCAGATGCGACTGGTCGTAGAACCCGCACTCCGACGCCACCTGCCCGGGGGCCCGCCCCGCCAGCAGCAACCGCCGCGCCCGGTCCACCCGCCGCGCCATCAGGTACTGATGCGGCGCGATCCCGTACGCGGCCCCGAACGAGCGCACCAGATGAGCGGGGTGCGCGTGGACCAGCCCCGCGGCCTCGCCCAGCTCGACCCCCTCCACCACCCGCGCGTCGAGCAGCTCCCGCAGCGCCCGCGCCACCCGCCGGTCCGGCCCCGGCCGGGGCGCCTGCGCGAGGCGCGGCCGCAGCCGCTCCCGCAGCCGCTCGCCGACCAGCGTGAGCCGGGCTGCCGCCTCCAGCTCGTCGCCGGGCCGGGCCAGGGACGTGTGCAGCTGGCTGATGCGGTGGCGCAGCTGCGGATCGGCCAGATCGGGCGTGTCGACGGCCGGCCCGATGAACGACGCGTCCAGCGGCCCGCCCCCGGCGTCCAGGTACAGCACCCGCTTGCGGAAGCCCAGCGGCGTCGCCGCCGATCCGTTGTGCGGCACCTGCGGCGGCAGCAGGGAGACGGTGCCGAGCGGAGTGCCGTGCTCGTGCCGCTCCAGGTCGTAGCGGACGGCGCCCTCGTCGACGATCAGCAGCGTCCAGGTGTCGTGCACGTGCATCGGATAGGCGTGCCGGGTGAAGTGGGCGTGGAAGACCTCCGTGACGCCCCGCACCGCGGGACGCCACGCGGTGATCTCCTCGGACTCCCCGGTCCGTACGCCGCCGGCCGCCATGCAAAAAACGTACAAGACCGGGCGCCCGCCCGGACGGCAGTCTCAGAGCATGAGCACACAGACCCCCGACGACCAGGCCGGCCGGAGCCCCGTACGGTTCGACACCAAGATCGCCGTCCTGCTCCGGGACGACCTGGAGACCTGGCAGCGGCTGAACGTGACGGCGTTCCTGGTGAGCGGCCTCGGCACCGAGGCGCCCGAGGTGATCGGCGAACCGTACGCGGACGCGGACGGCACCCCGTACCTGCCGATGTTCCGGCAGCCGGTCCTGGTGTTCGAGGGGAGCAAGGAGGTGCTGACCGCGGCGCACGGCAAGGCGCTGCAACGGGCGCTGCCGCGGTCGGTCTTCACCTCGGACCTGTTCGCCACGGGCCACGACGCGGACAACCGGGCGGCGGTACGCGCGGTGGCCGCCGCCGGTCTCGACCTGGTGGGCCTGGCGGTGTACGGACCGCGCAACGCCGTGGACAAGGTCCTCAAGGGCGCGCGCATGCACGCGTGAACGAAGCGGGCGGGGCCAAGGGCAGGAGCCCCGTCTCACCCGGCCGACCGAGGTCGGCGGGGAGCGGGGCTCCTTGGGTACTGCGCTAGGTTCCGGATCAGCACACGGCCTGGGGCCGCGCGATCAGGAGAGATCAGGCGGGGGTGACGTTCTCCGCCTGCGGGCCCTTCGGACCCTGCGTGACGTCAAAGGTCACGGCCTGGTTCTCCTCGAGGGAGCGGAAGCCGTTCGCATTGATCGCCGAGTAGTGGACGAAGACGTCCGGGCCGCCGCCTTCCTGGGCGATGAATCCAAAGCCCTTTTCAGCGTTGAACCACTTCACGGTTCCGGTAGCCATAAGCCCTCCTATGGGCCAAAGGGTCGCCCTGCTCCAGAACCTGCAAATGCACTTGCGAACAACTGCAAAAGTCTGAATACGACGAGAGCCTGCGGTTACATGCTCCGCAGGCTCTGTACTGCAAGGGAAACCAAACTGCAACTTGCGGCGAGCTTAGCACGCAGGCAGCGGAAAGCAATAGGGGTCAAGATCACGTCACCCGGAGGTTTGACGGAGGCCCGTAGCGGGTCGGCCGGCACGGCCGCGAACCCGGAGCCTGCACCGTACCGCATGGGGTCTAGCCTCACCGATGTGGACAATTCTCCCGAGACTCCTCAGGCGGCGCGGCGCACCCGCCCGCGCGTCGGCCACATCCAGTTCCTGAACTGCCTGCCCCTGTACTGGGGCCTCGCCAGGACGGGTTCCCTCCTCGACTTCGAGCTCACGAAGGACACCCCGGAGAAGCTCAGCGAGCGGCTGGTCCAGGGCGACCTGGACATCGCGCCGATCACCCTCGTGGAATTCCTGAAGGCCGCCGACCAGCTGGTCGCCTTCCCCGACCTGGCGGTCGGCTGCGACGGCCCCGTCATGTCCTGCGTGATCGTCTCGCAGCTCCCCCTCGACCAGCTCGACGGGCGGCGCGTGGCGCTCGGTTCGACCTCCCGTACGTCGGTCCGGCTGGCGCAGCTGCTGCTGGCCGAGCGGATCGGGGTGCGCCCCGAGTACTACACGTGCCCGCCGGACCTGGGCCTGATGATGCAGGACGCGGAGGCGGCCGTACTGATCGGGGACGCGGCGCTGCGGGCCAACCTGCACGACGCCCCGCGCCTCGGCCTTCAGGTGCACGACCTGGGGGCCATGTGGAAGGAGTGGACGGGGCTGCCGTTCGTCTTCGCCGTGTGGGCGGCGCGCAAGGAGTACGCCGAGCGCGAGCCGGTCATCACGCGCCAGGTGCACGAGGCGTTCCTGCGGTCGCGGGACGTGTCCCTGGAGGAGGTCACCAAGGTGGCCGAACAGGCGGCGCGCTGGGAGGTCTTCGACGAGGGCGTTCTGGAGGAGTACTTCACCACGCTCGACTTCCGCTTCGGTGCGGCGCAGCTGGAAGGCGTCACGGAGTTCGCGCGGCGCACCGGAGCGACCACCGGCTTTCCCGCGGACGTACGGGTCGAACTGCTCACCGGCTGACCCTTTTGCCGGACCCGCGCCGAATTCGGCGGGGCGGGCGGTGCAATTGCGGTGAACACCCGGGCGGAATTCGGCGGGGCCGGTACGAAATCACCGTGAACACCCGGCATTCCAGCCGTCGGACTACGCTGCTGTGCCGAGGCGACGCGCATCGCGCGTTCGGGGGACGCGCACCGCGCGTACCGGGGCAGAGCTCGGGGGAGGTTCACGGGATGCAGCCGCTTGAGGCCGACGACCCGGCGACAGTGGGTCCCTACCGGCTCCTCGGCCGGCTCGGGCACGGCGGCATGGGCCGGGTGTACCTGGGCCGCAGCGCCGGCGGGCGGACGGTCGCCGTGAAGGTGGTGCACCCGCACTTCGCGCTGGACGAGGAGTTCCGGGCCCGGTTCCGGCGCGAGGTGGCGGCGGCGCGGCGGGTCGGCGGGGCGTGGACCGCGCCGGTGCTCGACGCCGACCCGGGCGCGCGGGTGCCGTGGGTGGCGACGGGGTACGTCGCGGGCCCGTCCCTGGCGCAGGCCGCGGGGCCGGGCGGCGCGGCCGGCGACGAGACCGGCGCGGCGCGGAGCGCCCGGGCGCTGCCCGAACACTCCGTGCGCGTCCTGGGCGCGGGCCTCGCGGAGGCGCTGACCGCGGTGCACGGGCTCGGCCTGGTGCACCGGGACGTGAAGCCCTCGAACGTGCTGCTCACGGTGGACGGGCCGCGGCTCATCGACTTCGGCATCGCCCGCGCCACCGACAACACGGCGTCGCTGACCTCCACCGGCGTCTC
Organism: Streptomyces sp. NPDC006552; assembly: GCF_040611655.1. Lineage (NCBI taxonomy): Bacteria > Bacillati > Actinomycetota > Actinomycetes > Kitasatosporales > Streptomycetaceae > Streptomyces > Streptomyces sp. NPDC006552. The sequence continues at coordinate 125,404 of NZ_JBEXOS010000014.1, read as the reverse complement.
CGTCGGCTCCCCCGGCTACATGGCGCCCGAGCAGATCCTCGGCCAGGGGGTCACCGGCGCGGCGGACGTGTTCTCGCTCGGCGCGGTCCTGGTCTACGCGGCGACCGGCGACTCCCCCTTCCGCGGCGACTCCTCCGCGGCCCTGCTCTACAAGGTCGTCCACGAGGAGCCCGAACTCGGCGCGCTGACCGGCGACGTACGGGAGGTGGCGGCGGCCTGCCTGGCGAAGGAGGCGGCCGCACGGCCCACGCCCGAGGAGGTCGCCCGGCGGCTCGCGCCCGAGGGGGCGGCCCGGCTCGTCGCGGCGGGCTGGCTGCCCGGCGCCCTGGTGGAGCAGGTGTCACGCAGCGCGGTGCGGCTCCTGGATCTGGAGGGCGCCCCGGCGGCCGCGCCGGTCTCGGGGCCGGTCGGCTTCAGCAGCCCCTCGGTGAGCGGGGGCCCGGCCCCGGCGGGCGTCTTCGGGCCGCCCGACCCGGGATACGCGGCGGGTACGGCGACTGCGGCCGGGACGGCGGGCCCGGGGCGCGCGGCGGACACGGCGGGCCCGGGTTACGCGGCCGCGTCGTCGCAGTCCGGCCCGGCCGCCCCGCTGCCGCCCGTCCCGGACAGGGCCCCGTCCGCCCCGGGCGGGGAGCCGCCGGACTCTCCGCCGGGCCGCTTCTCCGTCTCGGTGTCGGCGGCCTCGACGCCCGCGTCGGGCGACGGCCGCGGCCGCCGGCTGAGCTGCTCGGTGGCGCTGGCGGTGGCGGGCGCGCTGGCGGCGGTCACGGTCGGCGGGGTGATCGTCGTGAACATGCTGCCGGACGGTTCCCACCACACCGGAGCGGGCGCGGACCCCTCGACCTCGGCCCCACCCATGGGCTCTGCCCCGCCCACGGCCTCGGCCGGGCCACCGGGGGCGGCGGACGTGCCGGCGTTCTACCTGGGGGGGTGGAACGGCCCGGCCGTCCAGGCGGGCATCCCCTTCGGCACGTTCCGGGTCGACGTGAAACAGGCCCGCCTGGGCGGCCGGCTCGGCACGGTGACCTCGACCGACCCGCTGGGCATCCGCTGTGTCGACGTCCTCACGCTGAAGTCCGCCGACGGCAAGAGCCTCGTGGCCAAGGGCGCGGCGGCGCCGGACAACCCGGGCACCTGCGCCCAGGGGGACCACACCGTGCGCCTCACACGCGACGGCGAGGCCCTGAAGTACACCTCGCAGTACCCGCAGGCGGGCAACCCCACCGCCGACCTCGCGCGGGTACCGCGATGACCTGGAGCCCCTCGCCCCTGGCGCTGGCCCTGCTCGCCGCGGTGTGGGGCGCTGCCGCGGGACTCCTGCTGCCGCGCCCCGCCTACCGCCTCTCCGTGGAGCCGGAGGAGCCGTGGCGGGCGGTGGACCCCGGGGGGCGGCCGATCCGCGGCTGGCTCGGGACGGCCCGGTACGGGCCGAGCACCACCGTCCTCACCGCCTGCACCGCGCTCGTCTGCGCCCTGCTGGCCGCGGCCACCGGCACCCGCCCCGAACTGGGGGCCTGGCTGCTGCTCGCACCGCTCGGGGTGCTCCTCGCCACCGTCGACCTCGCCGTGCACCGGCTGCCGGACGTGCTCACGATGACGCTGGCCGGGCTCGCCCTGCTCACCCTCGCCGCCGCGGCCGCGCTGCCCGGACCCGGCGGCTCCTGGCGCGGCGCGCTGCTCGGCGCGGCCGGCCTCGGCGGCGGCTACCTGGTCCTGCTGCTCCTCTACCCGCCGGGCATCGGCTTCGGGGACGTGAAGCTGGCGCTCGGACTCGGCGCGGCGCTCGGCTGGTACGGGTGGGGCGTGCTCTTCCTCGGGGCGTTCGCGGGGGTGTGTCTCAACGGCCTGTACGCCGGCGTCCTCGTGGCCACCCGGCGCGCGGGCCGCGGGTCCGAGCTGCCGTTCGGCCCGTTCATGCTCGTCGGGGCCTGCGCGGGGGTTCTGCTGGGGGCTCTGGCGGCCTGACGTACGCTGAGACGGTCCGCCCTGATTTTGTTCAGAACCTCCGAAAGGGGCACGCCCGGTGACCGAGAAGGCCGCGCTGCAGTCCATCCTCGACCGTGCCGCCGCCGGTGGGCGGATCACCCCGCAGGAGGCCGTCGCCCTCTACCGAGACGCTCCGCTGCACGCGCTGGGCGCCGCGGCCGACGCGATCCGCCGCCGCAAGTACGCGGGGATCGAGCACATCGCGACGTACATCATCGAGCGGAACATCAACTACACGAACGTGTGCGTGACCGCGTGCAAGTTCTGTGCCTTCTACGCCGCCCCGAAGGACACCAAGAAGGGCTGGTCCCGCGACCTCGACGACATCCTGCGCCGCTGCGCGGAGACGATCGAGCTGGGCGGAACGCAGATCATGTTCCAGGGCGGGCACCACCCGGACTACGGGGTGGAGTACTACGAGGAGCACTTCTCCGCGATCAAGAAGGCGTACCCGCAGCTCGTCATCCACAGCCTGGGGGCGAGCGAGGTCGAGCACATGGCGCGGATCTCCAAGGTGTCGGTGGAGGAGGCGATCCAGCGCATCCACGCGGCCGGGCTCGACTCGTTCGCCGGGGCCGGCGCCGAGCTGCTGCCCGAGCGCCCGCGCAAGGCGATCGCCCCGCTGAAGGAGTCCGGCGAGCGGTGGCTGGAGATCATGGAGGCCGCGCACAAGCTGGGCGTCGAGTCGACCTCCACGATGCTGATGGGCACCGGGGAGACGAACGCCGAGCGCATCGAGCACCTGCGCATGATCCGCGACGTACAGGACCGCACGGGCGGCTTCCGCGCCTTCATCCCGTACACGTACCAGCCGGAGAACAACCACCTCAAGGGCCGTACGCAGGCCACGCTCTTCGAGTACCTGCGGATGATCGCGATCGCCCGGATCTTCCTGGACAACGTGCAGCACATCCAGGGCTCGTGGCTGACCACCGGCAAGGAGGTCGGCCAGCTCTCCCTGCACTACGGCGCCGACGACCTCGGCTCGATCATGCTGGAGGAGAACGTCGTCTCCTCCGCCGGTGCCAAGCACCGCTCCAACCGCATGGAGATCATCGAGCTGATCCGCAAGGCGGGCCGCGTCCCTGCGCAGCGCGCCACCACGTACGAGCACCTCGTCGTCCACGACGACCCGGCGAACGACCCCGTCGACGAGCGGGTCATGTCGCACATCTCGTCCACCGCGATCGACGGCGGGACGGCCCACCCCGAGCTGAAGCTCGTCGCCACCAACTGAGGCCGCCGCCCCCGTGCTGACCCTTCACGTCACCGCCGAGACCTCCGTCCTGGTCGACGGGGCCTACGTCAGGGCGGTCGGCCCGGACGAGGAACTGGCCGCCGCCGCCCCGCAGGCGCGGGTGCGGCGCTGGCCCGGCATCCTCACGCCCGGGCTCCTCAACCCGTACGGGCCGGAGATTCTGGAACACACGTACCACCCCGATCCGCGCGAGGCCGGCACGTACGGGACGGCGCCGATCGGCGGGGAGCGGGCCCGGGAGATCTTCCGGAGAGATCCCGGGGCACTGGGGGCGAGTGCGCGGCGCGGGGTGCAGCGGTTGTTCGCGCACGGGACGGTGGCGCTGGGCGGGGAGCTGCGGGCCAAGCCGGTCCTTGAGGTGGCGCGGCGCTCCGGGCTGGTGTTCGGTGCGCGGCCCGAGCGGTTGCCGGGGCCGGTGTCCTTGTCGCCGAGGCCGTTGATCCTGCTGCCGGGGCTCGTGGTGGGCGGGCCCGCGCGGTTCGCGGTCTTCGATGTGGGGGATCGGGCGGAGCTTGTGCGGTTGGGGGCCGGTACGTGTGTGGCTACGGTGATCGGTGGACGCCTCCTGTACCGGGGCCGCTGACCCGGGCCTGCCCTTCGTCCGCGCCCCTTGATGGGTAGTTGTCCGGCTGTCCGGCCGGTGGGGGCTGGTCGCGCAGTTCCCCGCGCCCCTGGGGGGCTTGCGGCTTCGCCGCTGCCCCCCAGGGGCGCCCGATGAGACGGCGCACGAAGTGCGCATCCCAGGGGCGCGGGGAACTGCGCGAGAAGCCCCACGGCGGGACAGCCGGACAACTACCCAGGGGCGCGGGGAACTGCGCAACCGCCCCCACCCGGCCGCAAAGGATCAAAAGGGGCCCCGGGGCCGGTCCCGGTCGCCCGGAGGGGGGTGGCGTGCTGCCACAATGGAGACGTGACCCGCGCATCCTTGGACAAGCAGCCGCACGAAGTCGCCTCGATGTTCGACGACGTGGCGGAGAAGTACGACCTCACCAACGACGTGCTGTCCCTGGGACAGGCCCGGCTGTGGCGCAAGGAGGTCGCGAAGGCGGTCGCCGCCCGCCCGGCGCAGAAGATCCTCGACCTGGCCGCCGGCACCGCCACCTCCTCGCAGCCCTTCGCGCAGGCAGGCGCGTACGTCGTCCCCTGCGACTTCTCGCTCGGCATGCTCCGGGTCGGCAAGCGCCGCCACCCCTGGATGCCGTTCACCGCGGGCGACGGCACGAAGCTGCCGTTCAAGGACGACACGTTCGACGCGGTGACGATCTCCTTCGGGCTGCGCAACATCCAGGACACCGACCAGGCGCTGCGCGAGCTGTACCGCGTCACCAAGCCCGGCGGCCGCGTCGTCATCTGCGAGTTCAGCCACCCGACGTGGACCCCGTTCCGCACGGTCTACACCGAGTACCTGATGCGCGCCCTGCCGCCGGTCGCGCGCGCCGTCTCCTCGAACCCGGACGCGTACGTCTACCTCGCCGAGTCGATCCGCAGCTGGCCCGCCCAGCCCGAGCTGGCGGCCCGCCTCCAGGGCGCGGGCTGGCAGAAGGTGGCCTGGCGCGACCTCACCGGCGGCATCGTCGCGCTGCACCGCGGTATCAAGTAAGTCCCGTTCCCGGTATCGCAGTTGACGGGAACCAGGGCGCGGCGAAGATGAGTCCGTTGATTACGTGGTGACGTCCGGTGACGGAGCGTCACCCGCTCGTCCCCGGATCATCACGGAGCACGCCGATGCCGTCCTTCTGCCCGCACTGTGGAGCCGAGGCTCCCGAAGAGGCCCACTTCTGCATGAGTTGCGGGCGGGAACGGTCCCCGGCGCCGCCCCCACCCGAGACGCCCCCGCCCCCCGCCTACGCCCCGGGCCCCGCTCGGCCCTCGGCCGCCGGCCAGTTCCTCGGGCGCGCGCTGCGCGGCGACTGGGCCGGGGCGGCGCAGGCCGCGCTGTGGCCGGTCGGAGTGGTCCTGATCGCCGCGCTCGCCCTCGCCGTCCCCTCGTACGGGCAGGACTCCGACGACGTCGTCGTCGGCTTCGCGGACCGGCTGCGCATCGCGCTCGCCGTGCTGCTCCAGGGCCTCGGCGGCAGCCTGGAGGTCTCCGGCGGCGGGTCCGGCGGCTCGCCCTTCGGAGGCGGCTACGACTCCGGCCCGTCCGGCTCCGCGTCGGTCTCGGTGATCCCGCTCCTGGTGACCGTGGTGTGGATCGCGGCGCTCGTCATCGGCGTACGGATGCTGCGTACGCGCCTGTACGCGCGGATCGTGCCCGGATCACCGGGCGGCGCGGCCGGCGGGAGCGCGGGCCTCGAAGCGGCGGTACGGGTCGCCCTGTTGGTGGCCGGCGCGACGCTGGTGCCGGCGCTGTTCGGGCAGCCCGGGATCGAGGGCGTCGAGCTGTCCACGGCGCCGTTCCTGACCACGCTGTGGACGCTGCTGCTCGCGCTCGCGGTGGCCGGGGGAGTGCTGCACGGCGACGACCTGACGTACCGGGTCGCGCAGGCCCGGCCGGGCCTGCGCCTGACGGTCCGGGCCTTCGGCACCGCGGTACGCGCCATGGGCTGGGTGCTGCTCGTCGCCGCGGTCCTCGGCTGGATCGGGCTCGCGGTCTTCGGCGGGGACGGCGGGTCGAGCCCGTCCGAACTCGCCGACTCCTCCGACTTCGACGGCTCGGACGCGGCGGCGCTCGGCGTCTTCCTGATGCTGCTGCCCAACCTCGCCGTCGCCGTCCTCGGCCTGTGCTGGGGCGCGCCGCTGGAGGCGGAGGGCCGCGGCTCGTCGTCGTTCGGCGGCGGTGGCTATGAGAAGGAGTCGTTCGGCCTGTCCCGGCTCGGCGACCAGCTCGGTTCCGGGGCCCTGGTCTACGCCCTCGCGGTCGGCCTGGTCTGCGCCCTGGTCATGGGGGTGCTGGTGGCGCGGCGCTCGCTCGACCGGCGTGAGCAACTCCTCGCCGCGGGCTTCTTCTTCGGCCTGTTCCTGCTGCTCGCCGGGGTCGGCGGCGCCGGCGCGGAGTTCGCGGGCGACCTCGACTTCTTCGGCAGCGGGTCGGGCCGGATCGAGGTGGGGCTCAGCGTGCCGGACGCGCTGCTCTTCGGGCTGCTGTGGATCGGCGGCGCGGCGTTCCTCGCGCCGTATCTGCTGCGCCTGGCCGGGGTCGCCACCTGGGTCGTCCCGGCCCCGCACCCGGCACTGCCCGGCGCGGCGCCCCTGCCGGGCGCTCCCGCGCTACCGGGTCACGCCCCCACGATCACCCTCGGCACCCTGCCACCCCCACCGGACCGCGCCCCGACGACACCGGGCCCGGCGGGCCCCATCGACCAAACCCCGGCGGCACACCACCCGGACAGGGCCGACGGCCAGACCCCGGCGGCGCACCACCCCGACGGGGAAGGGGGCCAGGCCCCGGGGACGTTCCACCCCGAGGCGGCCCCGCAGGCGGCTTCGGTCCCGGTGGCGTACTCCCCGACCGAGGTCTCCGGCCCGGCGGCCACGCCGGGTCAGCCCCAGGACCCGGCGGCGCCGTACCCCGCCGCTGTCACCCCGGAGCACGCCCCCTACCCGTACGCCCCCAGCGCCTACACCCTCACCCCGGCGCCCGAGCAGCCGCGCCGCGCCGGGGTCTGGGTGGCCACCGTCGTCGGCGCGCTCGTCATCGGCGGCGGCGCGGCGGCCGGGGTGCTGCTGCTCCAGGACGACGGCGACGGCACGAAGGGCGCCGGGGACGCGCGCCCGGGCGCGAGCCGGTCCGGCCCGCAGAGTCCGGCCGGCTCCCAGGGACCGGGCCCGGCCCCGGCCGCGACGCCCACGCCGACGGCGCCGTCCGCCGCGCCCACCGGCACGCCCCGGGTCCCGGCCGGCTACCACCAGGTCTTCGACGAACAGGGCTTCTCCTTCGCCATCCCGGACGCCTGGTACCGCGTCGACGTCTCGAACGGCAGCCAGACCACGTACGCGGGCAGCACCGGCATGGAGAAGTACGTCGTCGGCGTCATCCCGAACGCCGACTACACGTCGCACGAGAACCTCCTCGCCATGGAGAAGCACCTCAAGGAGGACAAGAAGAAGACGGGCTACCGGCGCATCGTCCTGGACACCAACACCTTCCAGGGCATCCAGGGCGCCCGCTGGGAGTACACGTACGAGAACGAGGCCGGGCAGACCGTGCACGGCATCGACCAGTCGTACATCGCCGCCGACGGCACCGAGTACACGATCTTCCTGACGGGCAAGGAGGACCTCTGGCCCGACCTGGCCGGCACGTACCAGGTCGGTCTGGACTCCTGGCGGCTCACGGACACGGAGTGAACGGCTCGGCCGGTTCGTCCAGTTCCCGGCGCAGCCCCCCGCCGCGCGGGCCCGGCTCACGCGGCACGCGCACGCCCCCGCCGCCCTCGCCCGCACCGAGGTCGAACCAGACGGTGACCGTCGCGTCCCGCGGGACCTCGGTGCCGGGTGGCGGGTACTGGCGCACCACGTAGTCGACGGTCGTCTGCGCGAAGTCGGGCCGGTCGGGGGCGGCGAGCCGCAGGCCGTGGCCCGCGGCCGCGCCGCGCGCGTCGACCGCCATCAGACCGACCAGTTTCGGAACCCGGACTTCCGGTGGGTGCTCGGGAAGTATGTGCACAGAGGCCACCTCCAGGAGGTACCGGAAGGGTAGCCCGGCCCGGGGGCACGCGAAACGGCCGCGTACGGAGTCACGACGTCCCGGGCCGCCGACTCCCCTACGAGCAACCGGCCCCGCTCCTGTCGCACAAGGTCACCGCTCCTGTCACAGCTCCAGCCGGAAACAGTGCCCCCGCCGCCCCGACGGCGTCACGAACGTCTCCGCCAGCTCCATGCCGAGCCGCCGGGTCACCGCGATCGAACGTTCGTTGAGCGCGTCGACCATCGCGACGACACCGGTGACGCCCGCGGCCCGGACCCGCTCCAGCGTGCCGAGCGCCGCGGCCGTCGCGTACCCCTTGCCCCAGGACGCGCGGCCGAGCCGCCAGCCGATCTCGATCTGGCCGGTCGGGCCCCACGGGCGGTCCCACGGCTGCGCGCCGGTGAACCCGATGACCTGCCCGGCCCCGTCCGTCATCGTCCACAGGCAGAAGCCGCGCTCGGCGTCGTGCCGGCGCTGGCGCGCGGTCAGCTCCTCGTACACCGACAGTTCGGCCGGGGCACCTCCGTGGAACTCCATGACGTCGGGGTCGTCGAAGACCCGGTGCCAGGCGAAGGCGTCCTCGTGGGTGGGGACGCGCAGATCCACGGCGGGCAGGACTCGACTCATGGGCTGGCCCTTCGGCTGGGTGATCGGTACCGCTGAATAGACTGCCCATGTCCGTGCCGCACGGCACACCCTTTTCGAGCCTCGGGGAGAACCCGCCGTGACCGAACCGAAGACCCTCTCCGAATACAGCGCAGACGTGATCGTCGTCGGAGCCGGTCCCGCCGGTTCGACGACCGCCTACTACCTCGCGAAGGCGGGGCTCGACGTCCTGCTTCTGGAGAAGACCGCGTTCCCGCGCGAGAAGGTCTGCGGTGACGGTCTGACGCCGCGCGCCACCAAGCAGCTGGTCTCCATGGGCATCGACATCTCCGAAGAGGCGGGCTGGCTGCGCAACAAGGGCCTGCGCATCATCGGCGGCGGCGTCCGCCTCCAGCTGGACTGGCCGGATCTCGCCAGCTACCCGGACTACGGCCTGGTCCGCAAGCGCGACGACTTCGACGAGCAGCTCGCGCGCCAGGCGCAGAAGGCGGGCGCGCGACTGTACGAGCGGTGCAACGTGGGCGCGCCGATCGTCGACGACCGCACCGGCCGCATCACCGGCGTGCACGCCAAGCTGGGCGACGAGAAGACCGAGGTCACCTTCCACGCCCCGCTGGTCGTCGCCGCCGACGGCAACTCCACGCGCCTGTCCCTCGCGATGGGTCTGCACCGGCGCGAGGACCGGCCGATGGGCGTCGCGGTGCGCACGTACTTCACCTCGCCCCGCCACGACGACGACTACCTGGAGTCCTGGCTGGAGCTGTGGGACCGGCGCGGCCCGGGCGAGGACCGGCTCCTTCCCGGCTACGGCTGGATCTTCGGCATGGGCGACGGTACGTCGAACGTGGGGCTCGGCATCCTCAACTCCTCCAAGGCGTTCAAGGAACTGGACTGGCGCGAGGTCCTCAAGGCGTGGTGCGCCTCGATGCCGGCGGACTGGGGCTACACCCCGGAGAACATGACGATGCCGATCCGCGGCGCGGCCCTGCCGATGGCCTTCAACCGCCAGCCGCACTACACCAAGGGGCTGCTGCTCGTCGGTGACGCGGGCGGCCTGGTCAACCCGTTCAACGGCGAGGGCATCGCGTACGCCATGGAGTCCGGCCAGATCGCGGCGGACGTCATCGTGCAGGCCCACGCGCGCGCCACCCCCGCCCAGCGCGAACTGGCGCTGCAGAACTACCCGAAGACGCTCAAGGAGACCTACGGCGGCTATTACACGCTGGGCCGCGCCTTCGTGAAGGTCATCGGCAACCCGAAGATCATGAAGATCGCGACGCAGCGCGGCCTGAGCCACCCGATCCTGATGAAGTTCACCCTGAAGATGCTGGCGAACCTCACGGACCCGATGGGCGGCGACGCGATGGACCGCATCATCAACGGCCTGAGCAAGGTGGCGCCGAAGGCCTAGATGCGTGGGCCCGGATTGGCTGGGCCCGGTGGCTCGGGGCAGGGTGGAGGCATGATTTTCATCGCTGTGAAGTTCACCGTCCGTCCCGAGCACGCCGATTCCTGGCTGAAGCGGACCGCCGCGTTCACCGAGGCGACCCGCGCCGAGGAGGGCAACCTCTTCTTCGACTGGTCGCGCGGGGTCGAGGACCCGAACCAGTTCGTCCTCCTGGAGGGGTTCCGGGACGGCGAGGCGGGCGCGGCGCACGTCGCCTCCGACCACTTCAAGGCGGGCCTCGCGACCATGGCCCCGCTCATCGCCACCACCCCCGAGATCATCAACGCCGACATCCCGAACGAGGGCTGGGGCGCGATGGGGGAGCTGTCCCCGCAGGGCTGAGCCGGCCCGTGATGTACCTGTGACGCGTCCGCGGGCAACGACCGGCCCGCGCCGCGGAGTCGACGGGGCCTCGCCGTCGTCGTCCTGGGGCTCGGCACCGCGGTCGTCCTTGTGATGCGGCGCAGGAGCGCCCGGCACACCGCCTGACACCGCCCCTGAGACGCGCGAAGGCCGCCGCGACCCGTATCCGGGGCCGCGGCGGCCTTCGCCGTACGTACGAGCGCTCTAGAGGGCGCGCACGGCACCGCTGGCCGGGTAGCCGGACAGGTCCTGGATGACGACGCCCTTGGAGGGGTTGGCGGCGTCCAGGTACTGGCCGTTGCCGATGTAGACACCGACGTGGTACGCCGAGCCCGCGCCACCCCAGTAGAGGATGTCGCCGACCGCGAGGTTGGAGAGTGAGACCGAGGTGCCGAAGGTCGACTGCTCCTGGGAGGTGCGCGGCAGGTCCACGCCGGCCTGCTTGAAGGCGGCCTGGACGAGGCCGGAGCAGTCCCACGAGTTGGGGCCCGTGCCGCCCATCACGTACGCGTCGCCGACCTGGGCCTGGAGGAAGCTGATGACGGCGCCGACGGAGCCGCTGGCCGGGGCGGCCGCGGTGGTGGTCGTGGCGGAGGAGGAGGCGGCGGACAGCGTGGTGCGCTCGCTGGAGCGGGAGGCGGCCTGCTGGGCGGCCTCGCGCTCGGCCTTCTCCTTGGCGGCGGCCTCGGCCTTCTTCTTGGCCTCCGCCTTCTTCTCGGCGGCGACCTGGTCCTTCTTGGCCTGGTCGGCCGCCTTGGCGAACGCCTCGTCGCGCTCGGCCTGCAACTGGTAGTTGGCCGCGGCCTGCTGGGTGGCGTCCGCGGAACGGGCGACCTGCGAGGAGAGGTCGGTGGTGAGCGTGGGCAGCTCGATGGTCTGCGTCACGGGCTCGGCAGCGTTCGCCGCACCGGACGCACCAGCCACGGCGAGGGTGCTGAGAACGCCACCGGTGACTCCGGCGCGCAGGGCCAGCTTCGAGGCGCTGCGACGGGGCTTCCGGTGGCTGGGTATGTGAGCGGTGTGGGACATGAGTACAACCGCTATCAGGGCTTCACGGTTCCCTTCAAGAAACGTGTGGTGCGCCACAGTTGTGAAGCCGCGGCGTGAATCCCGGGCGTGACGGCCCTTATTGACGCCGTAACGGGCAATACGGACAGCGACGTTCAGGGCTGTGATCACGCTGTTTTCGCAATTCGTCCGAATTGCCCGACGCCTACCACTCGTTGACACCGATGGCCAAGCCCGGTTTCCGTGACGATCTTCCGCGCGTGACGCAGGTCACAACCACCCCCTAGGGGACGGCCCTGTGTCCACTTCCGTCCACACCTCTCCCTCCGACGTGTGAACGGCGTCCACTATCAGCCACGCGCGTCCAGCGCCAATTTGCCCGCACGGACCGCCTCTTGATAGTGCGACACGGCTCCGACCAGCCACGATGCGACAAGTTGTCACCACTGGTGATCACTCAGGCGCTTCGAGTGTGAAGATCACCGCTCATCCGACTTCATGATCCTTCGTCAGGTGGTGGAGATCACAAAGTAGTTGGCGTACCCCGTGTCGCAGATCACAGAGCACCGGGCATAGGATGCGGGGCAAGTTGGGCTTGTGACCTGCTTCACATGTAAGCGATCTTCGACCGTTTGCGGGGAGCGGTGCGAGCCCGTGACCGCCATGCAGTCAGTGCCGACTGAGAGGAGCGAGGAGCGGTGAACGCGTATGCGCCCATCCTCGTACTGGGAGCCCTCGGGGCAGGCTTTGCGATCTTCTCCGTGGTCATGGCCACGCTTATCGGTCCAAAGCGGTACAACCGAGCCAAGCTAGAGGCCTATGAGTGCGGGATCGAGCCGACCCCGACGCCGGCCGGTGGCGGGCGCTTCCCCATCAAGTACTACCTGACGGCGATGCTCTTCATCGTCTTCGACATCGAGATCGTCTTCCTCTATCCCTGGGCCGTCACCTTCGACGCCCTGGGCGTTTTCGGGCTCGTGGAGATGCTGCTCTTCGTGCTCACCGTCTTCGTCGCGTACGCGTACGTATGGCGGCGCGGCGGCCTGGAATGGGACTGAGCCCCTTATAGGGGAGGACCGGGAGCCACAGACCAATGGGACTCGAAGAAAAGCTGCCGAGCGGATTCATCCTGAGCACCGTCGAGCAGGCCGCGGGCTGGGTGCGCAAGTCGTCCGTCTTTCCCGCCACGTTCGGCCTCGCGTGCTGCGCCATCGAGATGATGACGACGGGTGCGGGCCGCTACGACCTGGCGCGGTTCGGCATGGAGGTGTTCCGCGGCTCGCCCCGCCAGGCGGACCTGATGATCGTCGCGGGCCGGGTGAGCCAGAAGATGGCCCCCGTCCTGCGGCAGGTCTACGACCAGATGCCCAACCCCAAGTGGGTCATCTCCATGGGGGTCTGCGCGTCGTCCGGCGGGATGTTCAACAACTACGCGATCGTGCAGGGCGTCGACCATGTCGTCCCGGTCGACATCTATCTGCCCGGCTGCCCGCCCCGGCCCGAGATGCTGATGGACGCGATTCTCAAGCTCCATCAGAAGATCCAGTCCTCCAAGCTCGGCGTGAACGCCGAGGAGGCGGCCCGCGAGGCGGAGGAAGCGGCGCTCAAGGCGCTCCCGACGATCGAGATGAAGGGGCTGCTGCGGTGAGTGACGCGCAGAACGACGGGGTCAACCCCGAGAAGGACCTGGAGGCCGCCAACCTCCCGGGGCAGCGCGGCGACCAGGGCGAGGAGATCCGCGTCCAGCGCGGCATGTTCGGCGCGAACAACGGCGGCGACACCTCCGGGTACGGCGGACTCGTCCGCTCGATCCGGCTGCCCGGCGAGTCCGCCCGCCCCTACGGCGGCTACTTCGACGAGGTCGCCGACGAGCTGGAGGGCGCCCTGGAGGAACAGGGCCTCGTCCCGGCCAACGCGATCGGCAGGACGGTCGTCGACCGCGGCGAGCTGACCTTCCACATCGAGCGCGAGCACCTGCTCCGCGTCGCCCGCACGCTGCGGGACGACCCGGCCCTGCGCTTCGAGCTGTGCACGGGGGTGAGCGGTGTGCACTACCCCGGCGACAAGGGCCGGGAGCTGCACGCCGTCTACCACCTGCGCTCGATCACCCACGGCCGGCTGATCCGCCTCGAAGTCTCCCTGCCCGACGCCGACCCGCACATCCCGTCCCTGGTCACGGTCTACCCGACCAACGACTGGCACGAGCGCGAGGCTTACGACTTCTTCGGCATCGTCTTCGACGGCCACCCCGCGCTGACGCGGATCATGATGCCGGACGACTGGCAGGGCTTCCCGCAGCGCAAGGACTACCCGCTCGGCGGCATCCCCGTCGAGTACAAGGGCGCCCAGATCCCGGCTCCGGACCAGCGGAGGTCGTACAGCTGATGACCACTCCCCACGCGCAGGACCACTTCTCGTCGGCGCGCGCGACCACCGAAGGGACCGTCTACACGGTCACCGGCGGCGACTGGGACGACGTCGTCCAGTCCGCCGCCAAGTCCGACGACGAGCGCATCATCGTCAACATGGGCCCCCAGCACCCGTCCACGCACGGCGTGCTGCGGCTGATCCTGGAGATCGACGGCGAGACGGTGACCGAGGCCCGCTGCGGCATCGGCTACCTGCACACGGGCATCGAGAAGAACCTCGAGTACCGCACGTGGACGCAGGGCACCACGTTCGTGACGCGCATGGACTACCTGACGCCGTTCTTCAACGAGACGGCCTACTGCCTCGGCGTCGAGAAGCTCCTCGGCATCGAGGACGAGATCCCCGACCGCGCCAGCATCATCCGGGTCCTGCTCATGGAGCTGAACCGGATGTCCTCGCACCTGGTCTGCATCGCCACCGGCGGCATGGAACTCGGCGCGACCACGATCATGATCTACGGCTTTCGTGATCGTGAACTCATTCTCGACCTCTACGAGCTCATCACCGGCCTGCGCATGAACCACGCGTACGTCCGGCCCGGCGGACTCGCCCAGGACCTGCCGCCCGGCGCGGTGGACCAGCTCCGCGAGTTCGTGAAGAAGATGAAGAAGAACCTCCCGGAGTACGACAAGCTCGCCACCGGGAACCCCATCTTCAAGGCCCGTATGCAGGACGTCGGCCACCTCGACCTCGCGGGCTGCATGGCCCTCGGCGCCACCGGCCCGATCCTGCGCTCCGCCGGCCTGCCGCACGACCTGCGCAAGACGGACCCGTACTGCGGCTACGAGAACTACGACTTCGAGGTCCCGACCGCCGACACCTGCGACTCCTACGGACGCTTCCTGATCCGCCTGGAGGAGATGCGCCAGTCGCTGCGCATCGTCGAGCAGTGCCTGGACCGGCTCGCCCCGGGCCCGGTCATGGTCGGCGACAAGAAGATCGCCTGGCCCGCCCAGCTGTCCCTCGGGCCGGACGGACTCGGCAACTCGCTCGACCACATCAAGAACATCATGGGCACCTCCATGGAGGCCCTCATCCACCACTTCAAGCTGGTGACCGAAGGCTTCCGCGTCCCGCCGGGACAGGCGTACACCGCCGTGGAGTCGCCCAAGGGCGAGCTGGGCGTGCACGTCGTCTCCGACGGCGGCACCCGCCCCTTCCGGGTCCACTTCCGCGACCCGTCCTTCACCAACCTTCAGGCCATGGCGGCGATGTGCGAGGGCGGCCAGGTCGCCGACGTCATCGTCGCCGTCGCGTCCATCGACCCCGTGATGGGAGGCGTCGACCGGTGACCACCACTCCCACGGATTCCTCGGGGCAGGGCGTCAGCCTGGGCATGCCCCAACTGCCCGCGCCCGCTTACCCGGACGACGTCCGCGCCCGCCTGGAGAGCGACGCGAAGGAGATCATCTCCCGCTACCCCGGCTCCCGCTCGGCGCTGCTCCCGCTGCTCCACCTCGTGCAGGCGGAGGAGGGGCACGTCACCCGCACCGGCATGCAGTTCTGCGCGGACGTGCTCGGCCTGACCACCGCCGAGGTCACGGCCGTCGCGACCTTCTACTCCATGTACCGGCGCTCGGCCGGCGGCGACTACCAGGTCGGCGTCTGCACCAACACCCTGTGTGCCGTGATGGGCGGCGACGCCATCTTCGAGACGCTCCAGGAGCACCTCGCCGTCGGCAACGGCGGCACCACGGACGACGGCAAGATCACGCTCGAACACATCGAGTGCAACGCGGCCTGCGACTTCGCCCCCGTGGTGATGGTCAACTGGGAGTTCTTCGACAACCAGACCCCGGAGTCCGCCAAGCGCCTCGTCGACGACCTGCGCGCCGGAGCGGAGGTGTCGCCCACCCGGGGCGCCCCCTTGTGCACCTTCAAGGAGACCGCGCGCATCCTGGCCGGCTTCCCCGACGAGCGCGAGGGCGCCGTCGAGGCGAGCGGCAGCGCCGGACCCGCCTCCCTGATCGGGCTCCGGCTCGCCAAGGGCGAGACGCAGCCCGCGCGCGTGGTCCACCCGCGCTCGGAGACCGTCGAGGACGGGACACCGCACGAGCCGTCACCCAGCGAGCACCTGAGCTCGCACGACGCACCGCAGGACACGTCGGCTTCCGACCCGTCCCACCCAGCGGGTCCCGCCGCCGAGGAGGGGGAGTGATGACCTTGGCAGCCGAGATCGACAACAACGACACCAGCCCGGAGAAGGTGCTCGCACCGGTCCTTTCCGCCTTCTGGGACGAGGACAAGTCCTGGTCTTTGGATGTGTACCGCCGGCACGACGGATACGAGGGGCTGCGCAAGGCCCTCGCGATGGAGCCGGACGATCTCATCGCCTATGTGAAGGACGCGGGGCTTCGCGGGCGTGGTGGCGCCGGGTTCCCGACCGGGATGAAGTGGCAGTTCATCCCGCAGGGAGACGGCAAACCGCACTATCTGGTTGTCAACGCCGACGAATCGGAGCCGGGGACCTGTAAGGACATCCCGCTCCTCTTCGCGAACCCGCACAGCCTCATCGAGGGCATCGTGATCGCCTGTTACGCGATCCGTTCCGCGCACGCGTTCATCTACCTGCGCGGTGAAGTGGTCCCCGTCCTGCGGCGGTTGCACGAGGCCGTGCGCGAGGCCTACGCCGCGGGGTACCTCGGGCGGGACATCCTCGGGTCCGGTCTCGACCTTGAACTCACCGTGCACGCCGGCGCGGGCGCGTACATCTGTGGTGAGGAGACCGCACTCCTGGACTCGCTCGAAGGCAGGCGTGGTCAGCCGCGACTGCGTCCCCCCTTCCCTGCCGTCGCGGGCCTCTACGCGTGCCCCACTGTGGTGAACAACGTCGAGTCCATCGCGTCGGTTCCCGCGATCCTCAACCGGGGCAAGGACTGGTTCCGGTCGATGGGCAGCGAGAAGTCACCCGGCTTCACGCTCTACTCGCTCAGCGGCCACGTCGCCTCGCCCGGCCAGTACGAGGCCCCGCTCGGGATCACGCTGCGCCAGCTCCTCGACATGAGCGGCGGCATCCGCCCCGGCCACCGGCTCAAGTTCTGGACCCCGGGCGGCAGTTCGACCCCGATGTTCACCGAGGAGCACCTCGACGTGCCCCTCGACTACGAGGGCGTCGGCGCCGCCGGCTCGATGCTCGGCACCAAAGCGCTCCAGTGCTTCGACGAGACGACCTGCGTCGTGCGCGCGGTCACGCGGTGGACCGAGTTCTACGCCCACGAGTCCTGCGGCAAGTGCACGCCGTGCCGCGAAGGGACGTACTGGCTCGTCCAGCTGCTCCGCGACATCGAGGCCGGCAAGGGCACCCTGGCCGACCTCGACAAGCTGAACGACATCGCCGACAACATCAACGGCAAGTCGTTCTGCGCCCTCGGCGACGGCGCCGCCTCGCCGATCTTCTCCTCGCTCAAGTACTTCCGCGACGAGTACGAGCAGCACATCACGGGCAAGGGCTGCCCCTTCGATCCGGCCCGCTCGACGCTCTGGGCGGACGGGACCGACCAGCACCGCACGGAGGTGAACGCATGACCGTCACGACCAGCGCTCCCTCCGGGGGCGGCGAGGCGGCGGGGCCGTCGAAGGCCGTCGAAGAAACAGTCTCGCTGACGATCGACGGCATCGGGATCAGCGTGCCCAAGGGCACCCTGGTCATCCGGGCCGCCGAACAGCTCGGCATCGAGATCCCCCGGTTCTGCGACCATCCGCTCCTCGACCCGGCCGGCGCCTGCCGCCAGTGCATCGTGGAGGTGGAGGGCCAGCGCAAGCCGATGGCCTCCTGCACCATCACCTGCACCGACGGCATGGTGGTCAAGAGCCACCTCACCTCACCCGTCGCCGAGAAGGCGCAGCACGGCGTGATGGAGTTGCTGCTCATCAACCACCCGCTGGACTGCCCGGTCTGCGACAAGGGCGGTGAGTGCCCGCTGCAGAACCAGGCGATGTCGCACGGACAGTCCGACTCGCGCTTCGAGGGCAAGAAGCGCACCTACGAGAAGCCGGTGCCGATCTCCTCCCAGGTGCTGCTCGACCGCGAGCGGTGCGTGCTCTGCGCGCGCTGCACCCGGTTCTCGAACCAGATCGCGGGCGACCCGATGATCGAGCTGATCGAGCGCGGCGCGCTCCAGCAGGTCGGCACGGGCGAGGGCGACCCCTTCGAGTCGTACTTCTCCGGGAACACGATCCAGATCTGCCCGGTCGGCGCGCTGACCTCGGCGGCCTACCGGTTCCGCTCCCGCCCCTTCGACCTGGTGTCGTCGCCGTCGGTGTGCGAGCACTGCGCCGGGGGCTGCGCGACCCGCACCGACCACCGGCGCGGCAAGGTGATGCGCCGCCTCGCGGCCAACGACCCCGAGGTCAACGAGGAGTGGGTCTGCGACAAGGGCCGGTTCGGCTTCCGGTACGCGCAGCGGCCGGACCGGCTGACGACGCCGCTGGTGCGGGACGCCGAGTCCGGCGCCCTGCGCGCCGCGTCCTGGCCCGAGGCGCTGGAGACCGCCGCCCGCGGGCTCCAGGCGGCGCGCGGCCGCGCCGGGGTGCTCACCGGCGGCCGGCTGACGGTCGAGGACGCCTACGCGTACAGCAAGTTCGCGCGCGTCGCCCTCGCCACGAACGACATCGACTTCCGCGCGCGCGTGCACAGCAGCGAGGAGGCCGACTTCCTGGCCGCGCGCGTCGCGGGCCGCGGCCGTGACCTGGACGGCAGCGGAGTCACGTACACGAAGCTGGAGAAGGCGCCCGCGGTGCTCCTCGTCGGCTTCGAGTCGGAGGAGGAGGCGCCCGGCGTCTTCCTCAAGCTCCGCAAGGCCTGGCGGAATCACGGGCAGCGGGTCTTCTCGCTCGCCACGCATGCGACGCGCGGCCTGGAGAAGGCGGGCGGCACGCTGCTGCCCGCCGCGCCCGGCACCGAGACCGAGTGGCTGGACGCGCTCGCCTCCGGCGTCGGGCTGGAGGACGCGGGCACGGGCGTCGCCGAGGCGCTGCGCGCCGAGGGCGCCGTGCTGATCGTCGGCGAGCGGCTCGCGGCCGTCCCCGGCGGCCTGACCGCGGCGGTACGCGTCGCGGCGGCGACCGGCGCCGAGCTGGTGTGGATCCCGCGCCGGGCCGGTGAGCGCGGCGCCGTGGAGGCGGGCGCGCTGCCGTCGCTGCTGCCGGGCGGCCGTCCGGCGACCGACCCGCGCGCGCGGGACGAGGTCGCCGCCGCCTGGGGGGTCGCCGAACTGCCGCACCGCTACGGGCGCGACACCGGCCAGATCGTCGAGGCCGCCGCCACCGGCGAGCTGCGGGCCCTGGTCGTGGCGGGCGTCGAGCTCGCCGACCTGCCGGACCCGGCACGCGCGCGTGAGGCGCTGCACGAGGCCGGTTTCCTGGTCTCCCTGGAGCTGCGGCCCAGCGAGGTCACCGAGCACGCGGACGTCGTGCTCCCGGTGGCCGCGGTCGCGGAGAAGGCGGGCACGTTCCTCAACTGGGAGGGGCGCGCGCGGATGTTCGAGGCCGCGCTCAAGCCGGACCAGATGACGCGCCGGGTCGCGCCCACGGACGCGCGCGTGCTGCAGATGCTGGCCGACGCCATGGACGTCCACCTGGGGCTGCCGGACCTGCGCGCCGCGCGCGGGGAGCTGGACCGGCTGGGCAACTGGGACGGGCCGCACGCGACCGGGCCGCTGGAGACCGGCGCGCAGCCGCCGCGTCCGGCCGCGGGCGAGGCCGTCCTCGCCGGGCACCGGCTCCTGCTCGACCAGGGCCGTCTCCAGGACGGCGACGAGGCGCTCGCCGGTACGCGGCACGCCGCCCACGCGCGCGTGTCCGCCGCCACCGCCGCCGAGCTGGGGGTGAAGGACGGCGACCTGCTGGCCGTCACCGGTCCCGCGGGCGCGCTCGCGCTGCCGCTGGAGGTCACGCCGATGCCGGACCGCGTGGTGTGGCTGCCGCTCAACTCGGCGGGCGGCGGCGTCGCTTCGGACACCGGCGCCGTCCCCGGCGACCTGGTGAAGATCGGCCCGGCGCTCGCCGCGGCCCCGGAGGTGCAGTCATGAGCCCCACGGCACTGAGCCCGCTGGCCGCCGAGGACCTGTCGATGTTCGGCACGGACCCGTGGTGGCTGGTGGTCGTCAAGGCGGTGTTCTGCTTCGCCTTCCTGATGGTGACCGTGCTCTTCTCCATCGTGTGGGAGCGCAAGGTCGTCGCCTGGATGCAGCTGCGCATCGGCCCGAACCGGCACGGCCCCTGGGGCATGCTCCAGTCGCTCGCCGACGGCATCAAGCTGATGCTCAAGGAAGACCTGATCGTCAAGCGCGCGGACAAGGTGGTCTACATCCTCGCGCCGATCGTCGCCGCGATCCCCGCCTTCATGGCGATCGCCGTGATCCCGTTCGGCCCGGCGGGGGGCGAGGTCTCGATCTTCGGCCACCGTACGGCGATGCAGCTGACGGACCTGCCGATCGCGATGCTCTACATCCTCGCGGTGGCCTCCGTGGGCATCTACGGCATCGTCCTCGCCGGCTGGTCCTCCGGCTCCACGTACCCGCTCCTCGGCGGCCTGCGCTCCTGTGCGCAGATGATCTCCTACGAGATCGCGATGGGCGCCGCGTTCGCCTCGGTGTTCCTCTACTCCGGTTCGATGTCGACCTCGGAGATCGTCGCCCAGCAGCACGACCGCTGGTACATCGTGCTGCTGCCGGTCTCGTTCCTGATCTACATCGTGACGATGGTCGGGGAGACCAACCGCGCCCCGTTCGACATGCCGGAGTCCGAGGGCGACCTGGTCGGCGGCTTCAACACCGAGTACTCGTCCATCAAGTTCGCGATGTTCATGCTCGCCGAGTACGTGAACATGGTGACGGTCTCCGCGGTGTCCGTGACGCTCTTCCTGGGCGGCTGGCGCGCACCGTGGCCGGTCTCCACGTTCTGGGAGGGCGCCAACCACGGCTGGTGGCCGCTGCTCTGGTTCGTCGTCAAGGTCCAGCTGCTGCTGTTCTTCTTCATCTGGCTGCGCGGCACGCTTCCGCGAGTCCGCTACGACCAGCTGATGAAGCTCGGCTGGAAGGTGCTGATCCCGGTCTCCGTGGTGTGGCTGATGCTCGTCGCCACCGTGCGGACCCTGCACAACGAGAACTACGACTTCGCCGACATCGCGCTGTACATCGGCGGCGCCATCCTCGTGATCCTGCTGCTCTCGTTCGTCGTGGACATCTTCCGCGACCGCGGCGAGAAGCGGCGCTCCGAGACCGAGGAACCCGCCGCCTTCGACCCGATGGCGGGCGGATTCCCCGTGCCTCCGCTGCCCGGACAGACCCTGCCCCCGGTGCCGCGCCGACGCTCGCGCCAGGAGCGGGAGTTGATTGTCAGTGGCGGGCCCGATACTGCGAGTGACGAATCACTTGGCGGATCTCGTGACGGAAAGGAGGCGTCCGATGGCTGACGAGAAAGACACCAACCCGGGGTTCCAGAACCCCGTCGCCGGATTCGGCGTGACCTTCAAGGCCATGTTCAAGAAGCGGCTGACCGAGCAGTACCCGGAGCAGGAGAAGGTCACCGCTCCCCGCTTCCACGGCAGGCACCAGCTCAACCGCCATCCGGACGGCCTGGAGAAGTGCGTCGGCTGCGAGCTGTGCGCCTGGGCCTGCCCGGCGGACGCCATCTATGTGGAGGGCGCGGACAACACCGATGAGGAGCGCTACTCCCCGGGCGAGCGGTACGGCCGCGTCTACCAGATCAACTACGCCCGCTGCATCCTGTGCGGACTCTGCATCGAGGCGTGCCCCACCCGCGCGCTCACGATGACGAACGAGTTCGAGCTGGCCGACAGCAGCCGCGCCAACCTGATCTACACCAAGGAGCAGCTGCTCGCCGGGCTCGACGAGGGCATGGTCGAGTCCCCGCACTCGATCTTCCCCGGCATGGATGAGCAGGACTACTACCGCGGGCTGGTGACCGAGGCCGCGCCCGGTACCGAGCGCCAAGTGGCCCTCAGCAAGGGGGAGACGCCCCAGGAGGCCGCCTCGACCTTCGGTGACGGCGAGCCCGCGTCCGAGCAGGTGATCCGGTGATGTCGCAGCTCGCCACGGCGGCGACGCTCTCCGCCGGCGCCACCTCCACGGGCGAGGCCTTCCAGTTCTGGGTCCTCGGCACGGTCGCCGTCATCGGCGCCCTGTGCACGATCCTGATGCGCAAGGCCGTGCACAGCGCCCTCTGCCTGGCCGGGACCATGATCATCCTCGCGGTGTTCTACCTGGCCAACGGCGCGTACTTCCTGGGCATCGTGCAGATCGTCGTCTATACGGGCGCGATCATGATGCTCTTCCTCTTCGTCGTCATGCTCGTCGGCGTCACCGCCGCGGACTCCCTGACGGAGACCATCAAGGGGCAGCGCTGGCTGGCCGCCCTGTGCGGGCTCGGCTTCGGTGTCCTGCTGGTCGCGGGTATCGCGAACGCGGGGCTCTCGCAGTTCAACGGCCTGGGCGAGGCGAACGCGAACGGGAACGTGGAGGGCCTGGCCGCCCTCATCTTCACCAAGTACGTCTTCGCCTTCGAGATCACCGGCGCCCTGCTCATCACGGCGACCGTCGGCGCCATGGTGCTCACGCACCGCGAGCGCACCGAGCGCGCCAAGACCCAGCGCGAGCTGGCCGAGCAGCGCGTCCGTGAGGGCAAGCACCTGCCGCCGCTGCCCGCCCCCGGCGTCTACGCCCGGCACAACGCGGTGGACATCGCCGGCCTGCTGCCCGACGGCACGCCCTCGGAGCTGACCGTCATGGGGACGCTGCGCGAGCGCGGGCAGGTCCGGGACGTGTCCGCCGCGGCGCTGAGCGATCTCAAGGCGCTGGAGCAGCGTTCCGCCGAGCGTCTGGAGCGGACGGGGCGCACGGAGCGCACGGAGCGCACGGAGCGCACGGACCGCGACAGCGCGACGCAGGCCGAGGAGGCGTCCAAGTGAATCCCGTCAACTACCTCTATCTCGCCGCCCTGTTGTTCACGATCGGCGCCACCGGCGTGCTGATCAGGCGGAACGCGATCGTGGTGTTCATGTGCATCGAGCTGATGCTGAACGCGTGCAACCTCGCCTTCGTCGCGTTCTCCCGGATGCACGGCAATCTCGACGGCCAGATCATCGCGTTCTTCACGATGGTCGTCGCCGCCGCGGAGGTCGTGGTCGGGCTCGCGATCATCGTGTCGCTGTTCCGTTCCCGCCACTCGGCCTCGGTCGACGACGCCAGCCTGATGAAGCTGTAAGGGGCCGCGAACCACATGAATGCAGAGAACTTGATTGCGCTGCTGGTAGCGGCGCCCCTGCTGGGAGCGGCCGTCCTGCTGTGCGGCGGGCGGGCGCTCGACCGGGTGGGCCATCTGCTCGGCACGCTCCTCGCGGCCGTCTCCTTCGTGATCGCCGCCGTGCTCTTCACGGACATGCTCGGCAAGGGATCCGAGGACCGCACGTTCAGCCAGCACCTGTTCAGCTGGATCCCCGTCGAGGGCTTCCAGGCGGACGTCGCCTTCCAGCTGGACCAGCTGTCGATGACGTTCGTCCTGCTGATCTCCGGTGTCGGCACCCTGATCCACCTGTACTCGATCGGCTACATGGAGCACGACGAGCGGCGCCGCCGCTTCTTCGGCTACCTGAACCTGTTCGTCGCCGCGATGCTCCTGCTGGTCATCGCCGACAACTACCTGCTGCTGTACGTCGGGTGGGAGGGCGTCGGCCTCGCCTCGTACCTGCTCATCGGCTTCTGGCAGCACAAGCCGAGCGCGGCCACCGCGGCGAAGAAGGCGTTCCTGGTCAACCGGGTCGGCGACATGGGCCTGTCGATCGCCATCATGCTGATGTTCACCACGTTCGGGACGTTCGCCTTCAAGCCGGTGCTCGACAGCGCCGGTGACACGGGCGAGGGCAAGCTCACCGCGATCGGCCTGATGCTGCTGCTCGCCGCGTGCGGCAAGTCGGCGCAGGTCCCGCTCCAGTCCTGGCTCGGGGACGCGATGGAGGGCCCGACCCCGGTCTCGGCCCTCATCCACGCCGCGACCA
Organism: Streptomyces sp. NPDC006552; assembly: GCF_040611655.1. Lineage (NCBI taxonomy): Bacteria > Bacillati > Actinomycetota > Actinomycetes > Kitasatosporales > Streptomycetaceae > Streptomyces > Streptomyces sp. NPDC006552. The sequence continues at coordinate 101,661 of NZ_JBEXOS010000014.1, read as the reverse complement.
TGGTGACCGCCGGCGTCTACCTCATCGTCCGCTCCGGGGCGATCTTCAACGCGGCGCCGGACGCGCAGCTCGTCGTCACCATCGTCGGCGCGGTCACGCTGCTGTTCGGTGCGATCGTCGGTTGCGCGAAGGACGACATCAAGAAGGCCCTCGCGGGCTCGACGATGTCGCAGATCGGCTACATGGTGCTCGCCGCGGGGCTCGGCCCCATCGGCTACGTCTTCGCGATCATGCACCTGGTGACGCACGGCTTCTTCAAGGCCGGGCTCTTCCTCGGCGCCGGTTCGGTCATGCACGGCATGAACGACGAGGTCGACATGAGGAAGTACGGGGGCCTCAGGAAGTACATGCCGGTCACCTTCGTGACGTTCGGCCTCGGATACCTCGCCATCATCGGCTTCCCGGGCCTGTCGGGCTTCTTCTCCAAGGACAAGATCATCGAGGCGGCGTTCGCCAAGGGCGGCACGGAAGGCTGGATCCTCGGCACCGTCGCCCTCCTCGGCGCCGCGATCACCGCGTTCTACATGACCCGCGTGATGATCATGACGTTCTTCGGGGAGGAGCGCTGGAAGAACCGGGCGACCGCCTCGCCGGACCAGCCCGGCGCGGAGCCCGCCGCCGAGACGCGCGGCGCCCACGACGAGCCGCACCCGCACGAGTCGCCGTCGTCCATGACGGTCCCGATGATCGTGCTCGCCGTCGGCTCGGTCTTCGCCGGTGGCTTCTTCTCCATCGGCGACCGCTTCCTGAACTGGCTGGAGCCGGTCACCGGGCACAGCCACGGCCACGCGCCCATCAGTGCCGGTGTCGTCACCGGCGCCACCATGGTCTGCCTGGTCATCGGGGTCGGGCTCGCCTGGCTCCAGTACGGGCGCCGGGCGGTGCCGGCCGTCGCCCCGCGCGGCTCGCTGCTCACCCGCGCCGCCCGCCGCGACCTGCTCCAGGACGACTTCAACCACGTCGTCCTGGTCCGCGGCGGCGAGCACCTCACCCGCTCGCTGGTCTACGTCGACCACACCCTGGTCGACGGGGTGGTCAACGGGACGGCGGCGTCGATGGGCGGCCTCTCCGGCCGGCTGCGCAAGCTCCAGAACGGCTACGTGCGCTCGTACGCCGTCTCGATGTTCGGCGGTGCGGCACTCATCGTCGCCGTGACCCTGCTGATGAGGGCGGTCTGATACCGATGTCCTTTCCTCTGCTGACAGCGACGGCGGTGCTCCCGGCCGTGGGGGCGATCGCCACGGCCGCCGTACCGGCGAAACAACGCACCGCGGCCAAATGGCTCGCGCTCCTGGTCTCGGCCGGGACGCTGGTGCTCGCGGCGCTGGTCGCGATCCGCTTCGACCCGGACGGCGGCCGCTACCAGCTCACCGAGTCCCACGCCTGGATCGCGGACTTCGGGGTCCGCTACGAGCTGGGCGTGGACGGCATCGGGGTGGCGCTGGTCGCGCTGACCGCGCTGCTGATGCCGTTCATCATCCTCGCCGGATGGCACGACGCGGATCCGCAGGAGACCGGAAACAGCAGGTGGCGGCCGACGCAGGGCTTCTTCGCCCTGATCCTGCTGGTCGAGGCGATGGTGATCATCTCCTTCGAGGCCACCGACGTCTTCGTCTTCTACATCTTCTTCGAAGCCATGCTCATCCCGATGTACTTCCTCATCGGCGGCTTCGGGGACCGGGCCCACGCGGGCACCGAGGAGAACGCGGCGGCGCAGCGCTCGTACGCCGCCGTCAAGTTCCTCCTCTACAACCTCGTCGGCGGCCTCGTCATGCTGGCGGCCGTCATCGGTCTCTACGTGGTGGCGGGGAACTTCTCGCTCCAGGGGATCGCCGAGGCGCGGGCCAACGGGTCGCTCTCCATGGCGACCAGCACCGAGCGCTGGCTCTTCCTCGGCTTCTTCTTCGCCTTCGCGGTGAAGGCCCCGCTGTGGCCGCTGCACACCTGGCTGCCGAACGCGATGGGCGAGGCCACGGCCCCGGTCGCCGTCCTGATCACCGCGGTGGTCGACAAGGTCGGCACGTTCGCGATGCTCCGCTTCTGCCTCCAGCTGTTCCCGGAGGCCAGCAAGTGGGCGACACCGGTCATCCTGGTGCTCGCCCTGATCAGCATCGTCTACGGCGCCCTGCTCGCGGTGGGCCAGCGCGACATCAAGCGCCTGGTGGCGTACGCGTCGATCTCCCACTTCGGCTTCATCATCCTGGGCATCTTCGCGATGACCAGCCAGGGCCAGTCCGGCGCGACGCTCTACATGGTCAACCACGGCATCTCGACGGCCGCGCTGATGCTGGTCGCCGGGTTCCTGATCTCGCGGCGCGGTTCGCGGCTCATCGCGGACTACGGGGGCGTGCAGAAGGTCGCCCCGGTGCTCGCCGGCACGTTCCTGATCGGCGGCCTCGCGACGCTCTCGCTGCCGGGGCTCGCCCCGTTCGTGAGTGAGTTCCTGGTCCTGGTCGGCACGTTCTCGCGCTACCCGGTGATCGGCATCATCGCCACCGTCGGCATCGTCCTCGCCGCGCTCTACACGCTGGTCCTCTACCAGCGCACCATGACCGGCCCGGTGAAGCCCTCGACCGAGGGGATCACCGATCTGCGGGTGCGCGAGCTGGCGGTGGTGGTCCCGCTGATCGCCGTACTGATCTTCCTGGGTGTGTACCCGAAGCCGCTCACCGAACTGGTGAACCCGGCGGTCAAGCACACCATGTCCGACGTCCAGAAGAAGGACCCGAAGCCGGAAGTGGAGGCGGCCCACAAGTGAGCGCTTCAGCCGTCCACAGCCTGTGGACAACCGCCGCCGACCCGATCTCCAAGATCGACGCGCCGAAGATCGAGTACGGGCAATTGTCCCCGACCTTGATCGTCATCGGTGCCGCCGTCCTGGGGGTCCTGGTCGAGGCCTTCGTGCCCCGCAAGTCCCGCTACTACGTACAGGTGTTCCTCTCGGTCGTCGCGCTCGCCGCCGCCTTCGCCGCGGTCGTCGGGCTCGCGGCCGGCGGATACGGCACCACGAAGGCGCACATCGCGGCCATGGGGGCGATCGCCGTCGACGGCCCCGCCCTCTTCCTGCAAGGCACCATCCTGCTGGCCGGGCTCGTCGCGGTCTTCACCTTCGCGGAGCGCCGGCTCGACCCGGAGGCGCACGGCAACCGCGTCGACTCGTTCGCCGCGCAGGCCGCGTCCGTGCCGGGCAGCGACAGCGAGCAGGCCGCCGTCAAGGCCGGGTTCACCACCACCGAGGTGTTCCCGCTCGTGCTCTTCGCGATCGGCGGCATGCTGGTCTTCCCCGCGGCGAACGACCTGCTGACGCTCTTCGTCGCCCTGGAGGTCTTCTCCCTCCCGCTCTACCTGCTGTGCGCCGTGGCCCGCCGCAAGCGGCTCATGTCGCAGGAGGCCGCGGTCAAGTACTTCCTGCTCGGCGCCTTCGCCTCGGCCTTCACCCTGTTCGGCATCGCCCTCCTGTACGGCTACGCGGGCTCGGTCTCGTACGCCACCATCGCGAGCGTCGCCGACGGCTCGGTGCAGAACATCGACCCGGCCCTCGCCGACACCATGGGCAACGACGCGCTGCTGCTCATCGGCATGGCCCTCGTCGTGATGGGGCTGCTGTTCAAGGTGGGTGCCGTCCCGTTCCACATGTGGACCCCGGACGTCTACCAGGGCGCCCCGACGCCGGTCACCGGCTTCATGGCGGCGGCCACCAAGGTCGCCGCGTTCGGCGCGCTGCTGCGGCTGCTCTACGTCGTCCTGCCCGGCCTGCGCTGGGACTGGCGGCCGGTCATGTGGGCCGTCGCCATCGTCACGATGCTCGCGGGCGCGATCGTCGCCATCACGCAGACCGACATCAAGCGGCTCCTCGCGTACTCCTCGATCGCGCACGCCGGCTTCATCCTGGCCGGTGTCATCGCCACCAGCCCGGACGGCGTCTCCTCGGTCCTCTTCTACCTGGGCGCGTACTCCTTCGTCACGATCGGCGCCTTCGCCGTGGTGACGCTGGTGCGCGACGCGGGCGGCGAGGCGACGCACCTGTCGAAGTGGGCGGGGCTCGGCCGGCGCTCGCCGCTGGTGGCCGCGGTCTTCGCGATCTTCCTGCTGGCCTTCGCCGGGATCCCGCTGACCTCCGGGTTCGCGGGGAAGTTCGCGGTCTTCAAGGCGGCGGCCGAAGGCGGCGCGGGCGCGCTCGTCGTGGTCGGTGTGATCTCGTCGGCGATCGCCGCGTTCTTCTACATCCGCGTGATCGTGCTCATGTTCTTCAGCGAGCCGCAGGCGGACGGGCCGACCGTCGCCGTGCCGTCACCGCTGACCATGACGACGATCGCGGCCGGGGTGGCGGTCACGGTCGTGCTCGGCGTCGCGCCGCAGTACTTCCTGGACCTGGCGAGCCAGGCGGGCGTCTTCGTGCGGTAGCCGGTGACTACCGCCCGATCGACGAGAGGCCCGGTCCCCGCGCGGGACCGGGCTTTTCGCCGTCCGCGCGCCCCCAGCCTGTGGATAACTTCGTGGGCTGTCGGTGCGGACCCCTATCGTTGCGGGAGACGTCGGGTCGCGACGCGTGGGGGACAGGCGAGGAATGGGACTGAGGGTATGAGCGAGGTGACGGAGCGCGAGGGCGTCGAGCGCGCCGACGGCAGCGAGGGCGTCGAGGGCGCGGCCGGCGGCGCCGGTGGCATCCGCAGCGAGGCGCTGGACACGCTGCACCGCGTCTTCGGGTACGACGCCTTCCGCGGCGAGCAGGAAGCGGTCATCGACCACGTGGTGAGCGGCGGGGACGCCGTCGTCCTCATGCCGACCGGCGGCGGCAAGTCGCTCTGCTACCAGATCCCGGCCCTCGTCCGGCCCGGCACCGGGGTCGTCGTTTCGCCGCTGATCGCGCTGATGCAGGACCAGGTGGACGCGTTGCGGGCGGCCGGCGTGCGCGCGGGGTTCATGAACTCGACGCAGGACTTCGAGGAGCGGCGCGTCGTCGAGGCGGAGTTCCTCGCGGGCGAGCTTGACCTGCTGTACCTGGCGCCCGAGCGGCTGCGGCTCGACGCCACGCTCGGCCTGCTCTCCCGGGGGAAGATCTCCGTCTTCGCCATCGACGAGGCGCACTGCGTCGCCCAGTGGGGCCACGACTTCCGCCCGGACTATCTGGCCCTGGAGGTGCTCGGGCAGCGCTGGCCGGACGTGCCGCGGATCGCCCTGACCGCGACGGCGACCCACGCCACGCACCAGGAGATCACCCAGCGCCTGGGCATGCCGGACGCCAAGCACTTCGTCGCAAGCTTCGACCGGCCCAACATCCAGTACCGGATCGTCGGCAAGTCGGACCCGAAGAAGCAGCTGCTCACCTTCCTCAAGCAGGAGCACGAGGGCGACGCGGGCATCGTGTACTGCCTGTCGCGCAAGTCGGTCGAGGCGACCGCGGAGTTCCTCTGCCGGAACGGGATCACCGCGGTGCCCTACCACGCGGGTCTCGACGCGGGCACGCGCGCGAGGCACCAGTCCCGCTTCCTGCGCGAAGAGGGCCTGGTGGTCTGCGCGACCATCGCGTTCGGCATGGGCATCGACAAGCCGGACGTCCGCTTCGTCGCCCACCTGGACCTGCCGAAGTCCGTCGAGGGGTACTACCAGGAGACCGGGCGCGCCGGGCGCGACGGGCTGCCGTCGACGGCCTGGATGGCGTACGGCCTCCAGGACGTCGTCCAGCAGCGCAAGATGATCAATATGGGGGAGGGCGGCGAGGCCTTCCGGCGCCGGGCCTCGGCCCATCTCGACTCGATGCTGGCGCTGTGCGAGACGGCGCGGTGCCGGCGCACCCAGCTCCTGACGTACTTCGGCCAGGAGGCGCCCGCGGCCTGCGGCAACTGCGACACATGCCTGACCCCGCCGGAGACCTGGGACGGTACGGTCGCCGCGCAGAAGATCCTCTCCACGGTGGTGCGGTTGCAGCGGGAGCGCGGGCAGAAGTTCGGCGCGGGCCAGATCATCGACATCCTGCGGGGCAAGCGCACGGCCAAGATCCTCCAGTTCGACCACGACCAGCTCTCCGTCTTCGGCATCGGTGAGGAGCTGGCCGAGGACGAATGGCGGGGCGTGGTGCGGCAGTTGCTGGCGCAGTCGCTCATCGCGGTGGAGGGCGAGTACGGGACGCTGGTGCTGACCGAGGAGAGCGGGAGCGTGCTCGGGGGGCAGCGGGAGGTGCGGCTGCGCAAGGAAGCCCCGAAGGCGGTGACGCGGACCCCCGCGCGGGAGCGCCGGGCCAAGTCGCCCGCGGCCGACCTCCCGGAGGAGCTGCTGCCCGTCTTCGAGGCGCTGCGGTCCTGGCGCGGCGCGCAGGCGAAGGAGAACGGGGTCCCGGCGTACGTCATCTTCCACGACGCGACCCTGAAGGAGATCGCCACGCTGCGGCCCACGTCCCTCGCGCAGTTGGGCACCATCGGCGGGGTCGGGGAGAAGAAGCTGGCCACGTGGGGCGAGGGCGTGCTCTCTGCGCTGGCCGCGTTTGACGGCGTCGCGGCTGAGCCCGGGTCCGGCTCCCCGTCCGGGTCCGGCTCCCACTCCGGGTCCGGTGTGCCGGCCCAGGCCCAGGCCCAGGCCCAGGCCCAGGCGCCGGCGCCGGCCCGGACCGCGGCGGCCGAGGCGGAGCCGGACTTCGGGCCCGAGCCGGACTTCGGGCCCGAGCCCGAGGAGATCGACTGGTGACAGTGGCTCCGGCCGGGTGAGCGGTGAGGTCGGTGCCGGGGCAGGGGAGCGGGGTCGTGCGCGGCCCCGGTCGCCCCGGCCGCCCGGACCGGGCCTGTCCGTCAGCCGCCCTCGCGCCGTTCCCCGCGCCCCTGGCGGGGCTCTCGGAACCCGCCTACGAAGAGGGCGCGGGCGCGATGGTGCCCGTCACCTCGCCGAGGCCCACCCGTGTGCCGTGCGGGCCCGGGGCCCAGGCCGTGAGGGTGACCACGTCGCCGTCCTCCAGGAAGCCCCTTGTGCCGTCGGGGAGTTCGAGGGGGCGTTGGCCGTTCCAGGTCATCTCGATGAGGGAGCCGCGCTCGTTCTCCTCGGTGCCGCTGATGGTGCCGGAGCCGTAGAGGTCGCCGGTGCGCAGGCAGGCACCGTTGACCGTCATGTGGGCCAGCATCTGCGCGCCGGTCCAGTACATGCCGGAGAAGGGGGGCTCGGAGATGACGTGGCCGTTGAGGGAGACGGTGATGCGCAGGTCGTACCCGGCGGGGTCGAGGGCCGGGTCGCTGTCGTCCAGGTACGGCAGGAGCGGGACCGTGCGCTCCGGAGCGGGCACGCGGGCCGCGTCCAGGGCGTCGAGCGGCGTGACCCAGGCGGAGACCGACGTGGCGAAGGACTTGCCCAGGTGCGGGCCGAGCGGGACCGTCTCCCAGGACTGGATGTCACGCGCCGACCAGTCGTTGAGGAGGCAGAGCCCGAAGACGTGGTCGCGGTAGGAGGAGAGCGGCACGGCGGTGCCCTGCGCGGAGGGCGTCCCGACCACGTAGCCGACCTCCGTCTCGATGTCGAGGCGGACCGAGGGACCGAAGACGGGCGCCGGGTCGGCGGGGCCCTTGCGCTGGCCGCGGGGGCGCACCACGTCGGTCCCGGAGACGACGACGGTGCCCGCCCGGCCGTGGTAACCCACCGGAAGGTGCTTCCAGTTGGGCTTCAGCGGCTCCTCGTCGGGGCGGAAGAGGCGGCCCAGGTTCGAGGCGTGGTTCTCGGAGGCGTAGAAGTCCACGTAGTCCGCGACCTCGAAGGGGAGGTGCAGCGTGACCGCGGCGAGCGGGCGCAGGAAGGGCAGGACGCTCTCGCGGTGGGCGGGGACCGTCACCCACGCGGTCAGCGCGCGGCGCACGTCGGACCAGGCCGTGCGGCCCGCCGCCAGCAGGGGGCCGAGGCTCGGCCGTGCCAGGAGCGAGACGTAGGGGGAGCCGAGCGCGGCGGCCGCCGCGCCCGCGTCCAGGACGTGGTCGCCGAGGCGGACACCGACCCGGCGTTCGCCGTCGGCTCCCTCGGAGAAGACCCCGTAGGGAAGGTTGTGCGGGCCGAAGGGGTCGCCCTCGGGGAGGTCGAGCGGGGTGTGCTCGGACGTGCCAGCCATGCCTACCTGCCTCACTGTTCATCGACTGGCGCTCACGTTACGGGGGAGACGTGAGTTCGGGCAGGGGCCGAAGAGGTCCCAAGGCGCGGGCCCGGCAGGGCCGTCCACACCCCCATACCACACCCGCACCACAAGGCCGGTAGTCGTGGGCCCCCGGGGGCGGCCGGTCCGTATTCTTCGGATCATGCCCGCACCCGCATATGCCCTCATCGCCACCGACCTGGACGGAACGCTGCTGCGCGACGACGACACCGTCTCCGACCGCACCCGGGCCGCGCTCGCGACCGCCGCCCGGGCGGGGGCCCGGCACATCGTGGTGACGGGCCGGCCCGCGCCCCGGGTCAGGCCGCTCCTGGACGGTCTCGCCGGGACGGGGCTCGCCGTGTGCGCGCAGGGGGCGCAGCTGTACGACGCCGCGCGGGACCGGCTGGTGTGGTCGCTCACGCTCGACCGGGAGCTGGCCGAGCAGGCGCTCGGCAAGATCGAGGCGGAGGTCGGGCAGGTCCACGCGGCCGTCGACCAGGACGGTGTCGACGGCCTCACGCTCATCGAACCGCAGTACCTGATGCCGCACCCCACGCTCCCGGCCGTGCGGGTGCACCGCCGCGCCGACCTGTGGGCGGCCCCCATCAGCAAGGTGCTGCTGCGCCACGACGCGCTGAGCGACGACGAGCTGGCGTCCGTGGCCCGCGCCGCGGTCGGCCCGCTCGCCTCCGTCACCATGTCGGGCCCCGGCACCGTCGAACTCCAGCCGCACGGCGTGACGAAGGCGACGGGGCTGAGCCTGGCCGCCCGGCGCCTGTCCGCGGGCCCCGGGTCCACCCTCGCCTTCGGTGACATGCCGAACGACATCCCGATGTTCGGCTGGGCGGCGCGCGGCGTGGCCATGGCCAACGCCCACCCCGAACTGAAGGCGGTGGCCGACGAGGTGACCACGACGAACGAGGAGGACGGCGTGGCCCAGGTGCTGGAACGGCTGTTCGGCTAGCACGCCCGGCCGCCCGCCGCTCACCCGGCCGTGCGCGGGATCCGTTCCTCCCACGTCCGGTGGAACACCACCTCGTCCCCGTCCCGGCACACGACCTCACTCGACGTGACGAAATGGGTCTGCGTGCAGGTGATCTCGGAGCGGGTCTGCACCCGCGCGTCCCACCCGCGTTCGGGCCGGTGCAGCCGGATCGTCCAGTCGGAGCGGGTGCGGGCGGAGAGCGGGTCGTCCTCCTGGATCACGTACGTCTCCACGGCGTCCTCGGTGAACTCCAGGCCGTCCGGGTAGACGCGCGTGCCGCCGTAGCGGGGGTCGACTTCCAGCCGCCACTCGCCCTTGGCCACATCGCGCACGACGAGCCGCTCGGGGCGCGGCTCGTCCAGGGAGGCCGGGTACACGACCCCGAGCGGCTCGGACTGCTCGGGCTCGCCGAAGGAGACGGCGGGGCCCAGGTCGCCGGAGCGCACGGGCAGTTGGAGCGCGCTGCCGACCGGGTTCAGGGTGAACCCGGCCTCCGAGCCGGGCTGCGGCCAGATCCAGGGCCAGTACGCCGAGGAGACGGCGAGCCGGATGCGGTGGCCGGCGGGGAAGGTGTGGCCGATGCCGTTCAGCTGGAAGGTGACGTCCTCGGAGGTGCCGGGCAGCCAGGGCACGGACGCGGCCCGGCCGTGGCGCGCCCCGAGATTGAGGACCCCGCGGGTGACCAGCGTGGAGGAGCCGTCCGGTGCGATGTCGCACAGCCGCGCCACGACCTGGCCGCGCGGCACCTGGCAGGTGAGCCGCAGGGTCACCTCGGGGCGGCCGAGGACCCGTACGTCCTGCGGGACCTCGAACTCGAAGCAGGCCGACTTCGCGTCCTCGTCCCGCTGGTCGGGCGGCAGGTCCGCGTCGTTGCCGAACGGGAAGAAGCGGCCGGCGTCCAGGCCCGTCTGCTGCGGGGAGCGGACCAGGACCGGGGTGCCCTGGAGCGCGTAGGACAGGGGGGTGACGTTCGGGGACGGCCAGGACGGGTCGCCGACCCAGCGGCCCGGCAGCTCCTCGTAGAGCGTGGCCGGCGGGTGCGTGTCGCTGATCCACGAGCGGAGCTTGGGCTCGGCCATCACGTCCGTGGGGTCGTCGTCCTTGAGCCAGTGGTCCCACCAGCGCAGCGTCTCCTGGAGGAAGCCGATCGCCGGGCCCGGCGGCAGGCCGCGGTCCGGGTACTGGTGCGACCAGGGGCCGATGATGCCGCGCACCTGCTCGTCGGGGAGGGCCTCGACGAGACGGAGCACGGTGTCGCGGTAGGGGTCGTGCCAGCCGCCCACCGCGAGGACGCCGGCCTTGATGGCGGAGTAGTCCTCGCAGACGCTGCCGTGGCGCCAGTAGGCGTCGCGGGTCTGGTGGCCCAGCCAGGTGTGGATGAACGGTTCGACGCCCTCCAGCCGGTCGGTCCACATGGTGCGCCAGCGGTCGCCGACGAACTCCGGGTCCGGCGGCCGCGCGACGAACGCCAGCATCGTCGCCGCCCACGCGTGCATGTCCACCGCGAGGACGGAACCTCCCATGTAGTGCACGTCGTTGTCATAGCGGTCGTCCGCGGAGCAGACCGTGACGACGGCCTTGAGCGGCTCGGGGGCGAGGGCCGCGATCTGCAGCGAGTTGAAGCCGCCCCAGGAGATGCCGAACATGCCGACCTTCCCGTTCGACCAGGGCTGTCCCGCCAGCCAGTGGACGACCTCGACGCCGTCGCCGAGTTCCCGCTCGTCGTACTCGTCGCCCGGCATGCCCTCGGAGTTGCCGTGGCCGCGCACGTCGACGCGGACGGAGGCGTAGCCGTGCCCCGCGTACCAGGGGTGGCGCTGGAAGTCGCGGGGCGCCGTCCAGTCGGAGAGCCGGTAGGGGAGGTATTCCAGGAGGACCGGGACCGGTTCGTCGGTGACGGGACGCCAGATCCGCGCGAAGAGAGTCGTGCCGTCGGAGAGGGGTACGCGGATGTCCTCGCGCGTGGTCCCGTACGGGAATGTCGTCCGGATCTTCGGAGTGCTCATGGCAGAACCTCGATGGCGTCGGTGGCCTTCAGTGAACGGGGTGCATGGTGCGGCGCAGCCACGGCGCCAGGGCGATGACGGCGGCTCCGACGGCGACGGCGACGGCACCGTTGACGCCGAAGTAGGCGGGGTCGGAGACCCGGCCGTAGAGCTTCACGGTCTGGGCCTGGATGCCGTTGGCGAGGGCGAGCGAGAGGAACCAGAGCGACATGGTCTGGCTGGCGAAGGCCCGCGGGGCGAGCTTCGTCGTCGCGGACATGCCCGAGGTCTCCACGAGGATGTCGCCGAGGCCGAGCAGCAGGTAGGAGCCGACGATCCACCAGACGGCCATCGTGTACGAGGCGCCGCCGTGGCCGGACGTCGGCAGGACCATCAGCAGGAACGACAGGCCGCCCAGGATCACACCGAAGGCGATCTTGTTCGACGCGTGCGGCTGGCGGTGGCCCATCCGGGCCCAGACGGCCGCCACGACGGGCGCCAGGGCGACCTCGAAGGCGCCGAGCGCGGAGGCGTACCAGCCGGCCGGGAAGTGGAAGCCGAAGATGGTCGTCTCGGCGTTCGACGAGGCCAGCAGGATCATCGTCGAGTACGCCTGGAAGAGGATGAAGTTGAAGGCGACCGACGCGACGAACAGGACCAGGTAGGGGCGCAGCCGCCCGCGCTCCTCGGCGGTGACGCGCGGACTGCGGAACATCACCGTGAAGTAGACCAGCGGCGCGATCACCGAGATGACCGTGAGGCAGTCGACGAAGCGGTCCATGGTGAGCCAGCCGGCCAGCGAGAGCAGGACCGCGAGCGCGGCCACCACGACGGCGCCCGCGGCGATCAGCCACAGCGCGCGGCGCATCCCCGCGGGCGCCAGCGCGTACTCGGCGGCGTGCTTGCGCCCGGCCAGGTGACGCCGCCCGGCGACGTACTGGATCAGGCCGAGGGTCATCCCGACGGCGGCGGCCGAGAAGCCCCAGTGCCAGCCCTTGTGGTCGCCGAGCCAGCCGGTGATCAGCGGGCCGGCGAAGGCGCCGATGTTGATGCCCATGTAGTACAGCGCGAAGCCGGCGTCGCGGCGCTCGTCGTCGGTGCGGTAGAGCTTGCCGACCATGGAGGCGACGTTCGGCTTGAGCAGCCCGGTGCCGGCGCTGATCAGGCCGAGGCCGACCCAGGTCATCGTCGGGGTGGGCACGGCCATCGAGTAGTGGCCGCAGGCGATGAGGACGCCGCCCCACAGCACGGCGCGGTACGAGCCGAGGATGCGGTCGGCGAGCCAGCCGCCGCCGACGGAGACCAGGTAGACGAGGGTGCCGTACGCCGCCGAGACCGAGGCGGCGGTGCCGGCGGCCATGCCCATGCCGCCGTGGGCGACGGTGTCGGCGAAGAACAGCACGAGGATGGCCTGCATGCCGAGGAACGAGAAGCGTTCCCAGACCTCCAGGCCCGACAGCACGAGCAGGCCGCGCGGCTGCCCGAAGAAGGCGGTGTCGTCGCCCGGTGGCGGCTCGGTCGCGGGGCCGGTGGGGACAGTGGTGCGGGACAAAGTGCGTACTCCCGGTCGTATGGGCTGATCAAGAACATACCGGGGGTGCCCGCGGGCCGCCCGGTCCGGGTTGTCCGGGCAGGCGCCCCCTGTGATCGAAACGGGACCGGATACGCTGACTTGAGTGATGGCAGCGACACATCGACAAACCGTGTCATCGAACGAATGATCGACCGAGTTCGCCATGTGATCGTCAGCAGACAGGAGAACCTCTCGTGACCGTCGTCGGGACTTTCGGTCTTAGCGTGCGGGACCAGGCCCTCGAAGCCGATGTCCAGGCAAGCCTGACGGCCGTCGAGGAGGGGCTGCTCGAAGCGACCAAGAGCGAGGTCCCCTTCATCACGGAGGCCGCCCAGCACCTGGTGCGGGCCGGCGGCAAGCGGTTCCGGCCGCTGCTGGTGACCCTCGCCGCCCAGTTCGGCGACCCGTACGCGCCGGGCATCGTGCCCTCCGCCGTCGTCGTCGAGCTGACCCACCTCGCCACGCTGTACCACGACGACGTGATGGACGAGGCCGACGTGCGCCGGGGCGTGCCCAGCGCCAACCAGCGCTGGGACAACTCGGTCGCGGTGCTGACCGGGGACTTCCTCTTCGCCCGCGCCTCGCACATCCTCGCCGACCTCGGGCCGGACGCGGTCCGCATCCAGGCCGAGGCGTTCGAGCGTCTGGTCACCGGCCAGATCCTGGAGACCGCGGGCCCGGCCGACGGCCGCGACCCGGTCGACCACTACCTGGACGTGCTCAGCGGCAAGACCGGCTCCCTCATCGCGGTGGCCTGCCGCTTCGGCGCGATGATGTCCGGCGCGGACGAGAGCGTCGTGGACGTGCTCACCCAGTACGGGGAGCGGCTCGGCGTCGCCTTCCAGCTCGCTGACGACGTGCTCGACATCGCCTCGGACTCGCACGAGTCCGGCAAGACCCCCGGCACCGACCTGCGCGAGGGCATCCCCACCCTGCCGGTCCTGCGGCTGCGCGAGCGCGCGGGGCTGCTCGGGCTGCCCGAGGACCGGGCGCTGGTGGAGCTGCTCGACTCCGACCTCGCCGACGACGCCCGGCTGGCCGAGGCGATCGCCCGGCTGCGCGTCCACCCCGCCCTGGAACAGGCCCGCCGCGACACCGTGCGGTACGCGGAGGAGGCCCGCGCGGCGCTCGCCCCGCTCCCGGAGTGCGAGGCGAAGGCGGCGCTGGTGGAGCTCTGCGACGCGGTGGTGCACCGGGCGGGCTGACCGCCCGGCGCCCCGGTGAGCGGCGTGGTCCCCGACAGACACCCCTTAGGGGTCGGGGAGGCGCCGCTGCGTCATGTCATCCCGTAGGTGTACGCGGAGTTGATCCCGCGGTCTGACGCTTCGCGGTGGCCGGTTTGGTCAGATTGTGTACACCACTCCTGACCAATCCGGGTGACAATGGCGGCTTGGGAGTGGACGCGCACGCTGCGGCCGACCAGCAGACGACGTGTGCACAGGACGGTAAGCCGCCGCCGAACACGGAGGTAGGGCAACAGCATGGCACCGTACGAAGCCGAAGACAGCCAGGGCCCCGGGCGCCGCAAGCTGGCCCGGTACGCGGTCCCCGTCGCCGTCGTGGGGGTGGCCGCCGTGACGATCGGGCTCGTCCCGGCGCTCGCCGACTCGGGCGACCCGGACCTGCCGAAGATCACCGCTCAGGAACTCATCGAGAAGATCGCCGCGTCGGACACCGAGCAGCTGTTCGGCACCGTGAAGATCCACACCGATCTGGGCCTGCCGTCGCTGGGCGGCGCGCTCCCGGGCCTCGGCGGCCAGGACAAGGGCTCCGCCTCGGCCGACCCGCGGAAGAAGCTGACCGAGCTGGCCACCGGCACGCACACGCTGCGGATCGCGGCGGACGGCGAGGGCCGGCAGAAGCTGTCGGTCCTGGACGACGCGTCCGAGTACAGCGTGATCCACAACGGCGCGGACGTGTGGGCGTACGACAGCGCGTCCGACGAGGCCTACCACGCCAAGGACGCCCAGGGAGCGGGGGAGCGCGCGAAGAAGCGTCCGGCCGGGGTGCCGGCCACGCCGAAGCAGCTCACGGACGAACTGCTCGAGGCGGCCGGTCCCACCACCTCGTTCAGGGTCGACGGCACGGCGCGGATCGCCGGGCGCGACGCGTACCGGCTCCAGATCAAGCCCAGGCAGTCCGGTTCGACGGTCGGCGCGGTCACGGTCTCCGTGGACGCGAAGACCGGTACGCCGCTGAAGTTCACGCTGACCCCGGCGAGCGGCGGCGCGGCCGTGGTCGACGCCGGCTTCACCAAGGTCGACTTCGGCCGGCCGGCCGCGTCCGCCTTCGACTTCAAGCCGTCGAAGGGCACCAAGGTCACCGAGGCCGGTGAACTGCCCGGCAAGGACCGGGAGAAGGCCGGCCGGGCACCGCGGGGCGCCGAGGACCTCGACGGCCTCAAGGTCCTCGGCAAGGGCTGGACCTCGGTCGCCGAGCTGAAGCTGCCCGGCGACTCCGGTGCCGCAGGACTGGCCACCGGCTCCGCGCCCGGCGGTATGCCGGCCGACGCGCAGCACTTCCTCGACTCCCTGGGTTCCAAGGTCACCGGGAAGTTCGGGTCCGGCACCGTGTACTCGACCCGCCTGGTGAACGTGCTGCTCACCGAGGACGGGAAGGTCTACGCGGGCGCGGTCACCAAGGACGCGCTGGTGAAGGCGGCCGACGCGGGCTGAGACGAGGGTGGCCGGTGGCGAGGGGGCGGCGCGCAGGATGCCTCCTCGCCACCCCCATGACGAGGGAGGGGCATGGCGGCGGTCATCGAGACCCGCGAACTCACCAAGCGGTACCGCGGCGGACAGCGGGCCGTGGACCGGCTGAGCCTGACCGTCCCGGAAGGAGCCGTCTTCGGCTTCCTCGGGCCGAACGGTTCGGGCAAGACCACCACCATCCGCATGCTGATGGGCCTGATCGAACCGACCTCGGGCACCGCCCACGTCCTCGGCCGGCCCATGCCCCGCGCCACCCGCGCCGTCCTGCCGCAGGTCGGCGCGGTCATCGAGGGCCCCGCCCTGTACGCGTTCCTGACCGGCCGCGACAACCTGGTGCGCCTGGACGCGGCGGACCCGGCGGCCGACCCCCGCACCCGCACGGCGCGGGTCGCGGCGGCCCTGGACCGGGTGGGCCTGACGGCCGCCGCCGCCAAGCGGACGAAGGCGTACTCGCTGGGCATGAAGCAGCGTCTGGGCCTGGCCGCGGCCCTGCTGCGGCCCCGCCGGCTGCTGGTCCTCGACGAGCCGACGAACGGCCTCGACCCGCAGGGCATGCGCGAGATCAGGACGCTCGTGCGGGAACTGGCGTCGGACGGCACCACCGTCTTCCTCTCCTCCCACCTCCTCGACGAGATCGAGCAGGTCTGCACGCACGCCGCGGTGATGGCCCGGGGCCGCCTGCTCACCCAGGGCCCGGTGGCCGAACTCGCCGCGACCACCCGGGGACGGCTGACGATCACCACCCCGGACACGGCGGAGGCGGCCCGGGTCCTGAAAGAGCACGCGCTCACCCTCCGTACGGTGGACGGCACCTGCCTGACGGCCGAACCCCCGCCGCCCGGCACGGAGTTGGCGGAACTGAACAAGGCGCTGGTGGACGCGGGCGTGCGGGTGCGCGGCTTCGCCCTGGAACGGGCCTCCCTGGAGGACGCGTTCGTCGCCCTGACCGGAGAAGGGTTCGATGTCGCGGGCTGACCCGGCGGGCACCGCACCGCGGCCCCGTCCGCTCTGGGCGCTGGGCCTGCTGCGCAGCGAACTGGCCATGACGTTCCGCCGGTGGCGCACGCTCGCGCTGCTCGCCGTCCTCGCGGGCGTCCCCGTCCTCATCGGAGTGGCGGTCAAGATCGAGACGGGCGACGGCCGGCCGCTCGGCGGCGGCCCCGAGGGCGGTGGCCCGGCGTTCATCGCGCAGATCACCAACAACGGCCTCTTCCTGGTCTTCACGGCGCTGGCGGCGACGCTGCCGTTCTTCCTGCCCATGGCGGTCGGCGTCGTCGCGGGCGACGCGGTGGCGGGCGAGGCCAGTGCGGGAACGCTGCGCTACCTCCTCGTCGCCCCGGCGGGCCGCACCCGCCTGCTGCTCACCAAGTACCTGGCGACCGTGGCGTTCTGCGGGGTGGCGACGCTGGTCGTGACGGTCTCGGCGCTGCTCACCGGGGCGATCCTGTTCCCGCTCGGCGACGTGGTCACGATCTCCGGCACGCACATCGGCTTCGGCGAGGGCCTCGGCCGCGCCCTGCTGATCGCCCTCACCGTCGCGGCGTCCCTCACCGGGATCGCGGCGCTCGGCCTGTTCGTCTCCACGCTCACCGACAGCGGCATCGCGGCGATGGCGACGACGGTGGGCCTGCTGATCACGGTCCAGATCCTCGACCAGATCCCGCAGCTCCACGCCGTCCAGCCGTACTTCTTCTCGCACCACTGGCTGTCCTTCGCCGACCTGATGCGCGACCCGGTCTACTGGGACGACCTGGTCAGGAACCTCGGACTTCAGGCGCTGTACGCGGCGGTGTTCGGCTCGGCGGCCTGGGCCCGCTTCACGGCCAAGGACATCACCGCCTGACGCTCGTACGGGTACGCGGCGAGCGGCGCCTCCCGCGCGAAGAACGTTTTGGCCCGCGCGAGGGCCCGCGCGTCCTTGCGTACGTCCCCGGGCTTGCTGCCGTTGCCGAGCAGGACGCCGCCGAAGCGCATCCCGAGGTACGCGGCGGAGTTGCGCAGGGTGCCGATCAGCGGGTCGGCGACGACCTCCTCCTCGTGCGCGAGCGCGGTCACGCCCCACAGGGTGCGCCCGGCGAGGGTGGCCTTGAAGTCGACGCCGGGGGTGCGCAGCCAGCCCGACCAGTGGTCGAGGTAGCGCTTGGTGGCGGCGGAGACCGCGTACCAGTACAGGGGCGAGGCGATGACGATGTCGGTGGCGGCGAGGGTGGCGTCGAGCAGCAGGGCGGCGTTGTCCCCGTGCGGGCGGACGTGGTCGCTGTCGTGGCGCAGGTCCGCGAAGTCGGGCAGGGGATGGGCGGCCAGGTCGATCCAGCGCTGCCCGGCGTCCGGCGGCAGCTGCGCCGCGGCGGCGCGGGCGAGGATCTCGGTGTTGCCCCCGGGCCGGCTGCTGCCGAGGAGGAAGAGGAAGTCACGGCTGGTCATGGTGGGCCCCCTGATACGCGAACGGACGGACGTCGCGGGCATCGCACGCCACGCACTTACTTGCGCATGCAGTATATGCACGCGCAAGTAAGTGCGGGAAGGGGGCGCGGGCCGGGCCGCTACTGGGCGAGCTCCCACAGGGCGTAGGCGATGGCGTCGCTGTTGCGGTCGAGGGCCGTCGTGTCGATGTTGGCGGAGGTGTCGCAGGCGGAGTGGTAGCAGGCGTCGAAGGCCTTGCCCGCGGTGCCGCCCCACTTCTGGGCCTGGGCGGCGGTCTTGCGGTAGTCGGCGCCGCTGAACAGGCCGCCGACCGGGATCCCCGCGCTCTTGAAGGGGGCGTGGTCCGAGCGGCCGTCGCCCTCGGTCTCGATCTCGGTGGGGACGCCCAGGCCGCCGTAGTAGTCCTTGAAGACCTGCTCCAGGGCGGGGTCGTCGTCGTAGACGAAGTAGCCGGGGTTGGGTGAGCCGACCATGTCGAAGTTCAGGTACCCGTCGATCCGCGAACGGTCGGTCACGGACAGGGAGTTGACGTAGTTCCGGGAGCCGACCATGCCCAGCTCCTCGGCGCCCCACCAGGCGAACCGCAGGTGCTTGGCGGGTTTGAACTGGGTCCGGGAGACGGTGAGCGCGGCCTCCAGGATCGCGGCGGACCCCGAGCCGTTGTCGTTGATGCCTGGGCCCGCGGTGACGCTGTCGAGGTGGGCGCCGGCCATGACGACCTGGTTCGTGTCGCCGCCGGGCCAGTCGGCGACCAGGTTGTAGCCGGTGCGGCCGCCGGAGGTGAACTGCTTGACGGAGGTGGTGAACCCGGCCGCGTCCAGCTTCCCCTTCACATAGTCGAGGGAGGCCTTGTAGCCGGGGCGGCCGTGGGCGCGGTTGCCGCCGTTGGCGGTGGCGATGGACTGGAGCTGGGTGAGGTGGGCCTTGACGGACGCGACGGGGATGTCGGGCGCGGCCAGTGCCGGGGCGGCGGGGGCGGGGGCCGCGCCGGCGGCGAGCGGGGTGGCACCGGCGGCGACGAGGGCGGCGGCGGTGAGCAGAGCGGCGGTCGCCAGCCGCGGGCGTATGGAGGTGGGGTGCAGGGGCATGTGGGGGCTCCTGGTTCCTCGGGGTGAGCGGGGATTGAGGTGGCCCGATGGTCCTGGGGGGCTCACCGACCGTCAAGAGCGCTTTCCGGTCAGCCCTGTCCGGTGACCGGACAGGTGGGCCGTGAAGTCGGGCGACGGAGGCCGGGGCCGGGGCAGGGGTGGCCTGATGGTGCGGTGCCCCGCCCCTGGGGAACAGCGGGTCGGCCGGCGCCGCCCGCGCCTGGGCGCCCGCGCGTCACTGCAAGCAGAACTCGTTCCCCTCCGGGTCGGCCATGAGCAGCCACTGACCCCCGGCCGCCGCCACGGACCGCGTCACGCTCGCCCCGAGCCCGGCCAGCCGCTCCGCCTCCGCGTCGCGCCGCTCGGGCCCGGCGTGGATGTCGATGTGCAGCCGGTTCTTGCCGGCCTTGGGCTCGGGCACCCGCTGGAACAGGATCCGCCGCCCGAGCCCGGTCCCGGTCCGCTCGTCGACGGCGTCGTCCGGGTGCCGCACGGCGACCAGATCGCGGAAGGCCCGCCGGCCCCACCGCTCGACGGTCTCGCTCGGCGCCACGGCCCCGGCGCCGAGCAACTGCTCGATCAGCGCCGCGTTGTCCTCGATCGCGTAGCCGAGGGCGGCGGCCCAGAACTCCGCCTGCGCGTGCGGGTCACCGGCGTCCACGACAAGCTTCCAGTCAAAGGTCATGCCCCCTTATAGAACGCAAGGAGGCCGGTCCTTGACCTACTTCGGCCGACACGCGGCTACGGGCGTGGTCCTGGACGCCCTCACACGGCGGATTCCCGCGCCGCCGCGACCGCCGCCCCGTCCGGGATCCCCGCCGCGGCCACGTCCGCCCGCGCCAGCGCCCTGCGCCCGGCCCGGGCGGAGCGCAACGCGTCCCAGGTCAGCAGCGCCAGCGCCAGCCAGACCAGCGCGAACCCGGCCCACCGCTCGGGCGGCATCGCCTCATGGAAGTAGACGATCCCGAGCAGGAACTGGAAGACCGGCGCGAGGTACTGCAGGAGGCCCAGGGTCGACAGCGGCACCCGGATGGCGGCCGCGCCGAAACAGACCAGGGGCACGGCGGTGACCAGGCCCGTCGAGGCGAGCAGCGCCGCATGCCCGCCGCCCTCCGTGGCGAAGGTCGCGTGCCCCTGCGCGCCGAGCCACAGCAGGTACCCCAGCGCGGGCAGGAACTGGACGGCGGTCTCGGCGGCGAGCGATTCGAGCCCGCTGAGGTTCACCTTCTTCTTCACCAGCCCGTACGTGCCGAAGGAGAAGGCGAGGACGAGCGAGATCCAGGGCGGCTGCCCGTAGCCGACCGCGAGCACGAGCACGGCGAGGAGCCCGATCCCGACGGCGGTCCACTGCACGGCCCGCAGCCGCTCCTTGAGGAGCAGGACGCCGAGCGCGATCGAGACCAGGGGGTTGATGAAGTACCCCAGCGAGGCCTCGACCACGTGCCCGGAGTTCACGGACCAGATGTATACGCCCCAGTTGACCGTGATGACGGCGGCGCCGAGAGCGACGAGCCCGAGCCGCCTGGGCCGGCGCAGCAGCTCCCCGGCCCACGCCCACTTCCGGACGAAGAGCATGGCGAGGCCCACGAAGACCAGCGACCACACCATCCGGTGGGCGAGGATCTCCGCCGCCCCGGCCGGTTTGAGCAGCGGCCAGAAGAGGGGCACGAGGCCCCACATCCCGTACGCCGCGAATCCGTTGAGGAGCCCTGTGCGCCCCTCGCTCCGTCGCTGTGACTCTCCTGCCGCCCCGTCCCGCACGGACCCTCCTCATGACACCCGGCAGCCCCGCGGCGGCCACCGAGCAAGGTAGCGCCGCGGGGCGGCAGGTGTCATGTCCGTATCGCGATACGGTCCTGACCGCCGGGTCCGGACTACTTCAGCGCGGCGGCGACGGCGTCCGCGAGCGGCGTGGTGGGACGCCCGATGAGCCGGGCGAGGTCCCCGCCGCGCCGGGCCAGCAGCCCGCGCTCGATGGCGGCGTCGACGTCGACGAGGATGTCGGCGAAGGGAGCGGGCAGCCCGGCGCCGACGAGGATCTCCCGGTTCTGCTCGGGCGTGACGGGCCGGTAGACGACGGGCCTGCCGGACTGCTTCGCGACCTCGGCGGCGTACTCCGCGAGGGTCCAGGCGACGTCGCCGCTCAGCTCGTACACGGCGTTCTCGTGGCCCTCACCGGTAAGGACGGCGACGGCGGCGGCCGCGTAGTCGGCGCGCGCGGCGGAGGCGACGCGGCCCTCGCCGGCGGAGGCGAGCACGGCGCCGTGCTCCAGGACGGGTGCGAGCTGCTCGGTGTAGTTCTCGTGGTACCAGCCGTTGCGCAGGAACGTGTACGTCAGGCCGGAGTCGAGGATCGCCCGCTCGGTGGCCTTGTGCTCGTCGGCGAGGGCGAAGTCGGCGTCGGGGCCGCCGAGGACACCGGTGTAGGCGAGGGAGCGGACGCCCGCGGCCCGCGCGGCGTCGATGACGGCCCGGTGCTGGGGCACGCGCTGTCCGACCTCGCTGCCGGAGATCAGCAGCACCTTGTCGCCGGCGCGGAAGACGCCGTCGAGGGTCTCGGGGGCGCTGTAGTCGGCGACGCGCAGCTCGACGCCGCGGGCGGCGAGCGGGGCGGCCTTCTCCTTGTCGCGGACGACGGCGGCGATCTCGGCGGCCGGCACGCCCGCGTCGAGCAGCCCCGCGATGACGAGACGGCCGAGGTGACCGGTGGCTCCGGTGATGACGAGGCTCATGACGGGTTTCTCCTTGTGTGGGCTGGTTCTCTCCTCACCGTAAGACCGGCACTATCTTTTCGAAAGTACCCACTTCAAAGTAAGGTACCCACATGAAGGTAAGCGGATGGGCCTCGGCCGGTGAGGAACTCTGCCCGCAGCGACTGGTCCTGGAGCACGTGACGAGCCGCTGGGGCGTCCTGGTGCTGCTGGCCCTGGAGAGCCGCTCGTACCGGTTCAGTGAGCTGCGCCGGGAGATCGGCGGGGTCAGCGAGAAGATGCTCACCCAGACCCTG
The DNA here is from genome assembly GCF_040611655.1 of Streptomyces sp. NPDC006552. Taxonomy (NCBI): domain Bacteria; kingdom Bacillati; phylum Actinomycetota; class Actinomycetes; order Kitasatosporales; family Streptomycetaceae; genus Streptomyces; species Streptomyces sp. NPDC006552. Next base: position 79,787 of record NZ_JBEXOS010000014.1, on the reverse strand, counting down.
CAGACCCTGGAGCGGGACGGCATGGTGCACCGGGACGCGAAACCGGTGATCCCGCCGCGGGTCGACTACACGCTGACGGAGCTGGGCCGGGAGGCCGCCGCCCAGGTGGGCGCCCTCGCCCAGTGGACGGACCGCAGGGTGGACCAGGTGGCGCGGGCGCGCCGGGCCTACGACGCACGCCGCGCGGCCGGCCCGCAGGGTTGAGCGGAAGGGCCGGCGCAGAGAAAAAGGGGCCCGGGCGCGCCGAGACGCCCGGGCCCCTTCTCCGTACCGCTTCCGCGCCGGGCCGTCAGCCCACCACGGTCCAGGTGTCGCCCCCGGCGAGCAGCGCCGCGAGGTCGCCCTTGCCGTTGTTCTCGATGGCGGTGTCGAGCTGGTCGGCCATCTGCGTGTCGTAGACGGGCCGTTCGACATCGCGCAGGACACCGATCGGGGTGTGGTGCAGGGTGTCGGGGTCCGCGAGGCGGGAGAGCGCGAAGGCGGTCGTCGGGGAGGCCGCGTGCGCGTCGTGGACGAGGATCTGCGCCCGGTTGTCATCGGTGACGGCGACCACGCCGAGGTCCCCGGTGACCGGATCGCGGACGACGCCCTTGGACTGGTCGGCGCCGAAGGTGATCGGCTGCCCGTGTTCGAGGCGGATGACGGCTTCCTGGGCCTGCTGCTTGTCCTTGAGGACCTCGAAGGCGCCGTCGTTGAAGATGTTGCAGTTCTGGTAGATCTCGACGAGCGCGGTGCCGGGATGCTCGGCCGCCCGGCGCAGCACCTCGGTGAGGTGCTTGCGGTCGGAGTCGACGGTGCGGGCCACGAACGAGGCCTCGGCGCCCAGGGCCAGGGAGACCGGATTGAAGGGGGCGTCGAGGGAGCCCATCGGCGTGGACTTGGTGATCTTGCCGACCTCGGAGGTGGGGCTGTACTGGCCCTTGGTCAGGCCGTAGATCCGGTTGTTGAAGAGGAGGATCTTCAGGTTCACATTGCGGCGCAGCGCGTGGATGAGGTGGTTGCCGCCGATGGAGAGCGCGTCGCCGTCCCCGGTGACGACCCAGACGGACAGGTCGCGGCGGGAGGAGGCGAGGCCGGTGGCGATGGCGGGGGCGCGGCCGTGGATGGAGTGCATCCCGTAGGTGTTCATGTAGTACGGGAAGCGGGAGGAGCAGCCGATGCCGGAGACGAAGACGATGTTCTCCTTGGCCAGCCCCAGTTCGGGCATGAAGCCCTGGACGGCCGCGAGGATGGCGTAGTCACCGCAGCCGGGGCACCAGCGCACTTCCTGATCGGACTTGAAGTCCTTCATGGACTGCTTGGCCTCGGCCTTGGGGACGAGCGACAGCAGCGTCTCCGTACCACCGGACCCGGCCGCGGCCGCTGTGGACTCCCCGGACTCCGTGGTCTGCGTTTCAGCCATCGATGGCCTCCTTCAGAGCCGTGGCGAGCTGCTCGGCCTTGAACGGCATTCCGTTGACCTGGTTGTAGCTGTGCGCGTCCACCAGATACGTGGCCCGGATCAGCGTGGCCAGCTGACCGAGGTTCATCTCGGGGATCACCACCTTGTCGTACCGCGCCAGGACCTCGCCCAGGTTCCGCGGGAAGGGGTTGAGGTGGCGCAGATGCGCCTGCGCGATCGACTCGCCCGCGCCGCGCAGCCGCCGTACGGCCGCGGTGATCGGTCCGTAGGTCGAGCCCCAGCCCAGGACGAGGGTGGTGGCGCCGCCGGGGTCGTCGACCGTGAGGTCGGGGACGCGGATGCCGTCGATCTTGGCCTGGCGGGTGCGGACCATGAAGTCGTGGTTGGCCGGGTCGTAGGAGATGTTCCCGGTGCCGTCCTGCTTCTCGATCCCGCCGATCCGGTGCTCGAGACCCGGCGTGCCCGGCACCGCCCAGGGCCTGGCCAGGGTCTGCGGATCGCGTTTGTAGGGCCAGAACACCTCGGTGCCGTCGGCCAGCGTGTGGTTGGGGCCGGTGGCGAACTGGGTGCGCAGGTCGGGGAGTTCGTCGATCTCGGGGATGCGCCAGGGCTCCGAGCCGTTGGCCAGGTAGCCGTCGGAGAGGAGCAGGACCGGGGTGCGGTAGGTGACCGCGATCCGGGCCGCCTCCAGCGCCGCGTCGAAACAGTCGGCCGGGGTGTGCGGCGCGACGATCGGCACCGGCGCCTCGCCGTTGCGCCCGTACATCGCCTGGAGCAGGTCGGCCTGCTCGGTCTTGGTCGGCAACCCGGTCGAGGGGCCGCCGCGCTGGATGTCGACCACCAGCAGCGGCAGTTCGAGCGAGACGGCGAGACCGATCGTCTCCGACTTGAGCGCCACGCCCGGCCCCGAGGTGGTGGTCACCGCGAGCGCGCCGCCGAACGCGGCGCCCAGGGCCGCTCCGATCCCGGCGATCTCGTCCTCGGCCTGGAAGGTGCGCACACCGAAGTTCTTGTGCCGCGACAGCTCGTGCAGGATGTCGGAGGCCGGCGTGATCGGGTACGAGCCCAGATACAGCGGCAGATCCGCCTGCTGCGAGGCGGCGATCAGACCGTAGGCCAGTGCCAGGTTCCCGGAGATGTTGCGGTAGGTGCCGGGCGGGAACGCGGTCGTGGCGGGCGCGATCTCGTAGGAGACGGCGAAGTCCTCGGTCGTCTCCCCGAAGTTCCAGCCGGCGTGGAACGCCGCCAGGTTCGCCTTCATGATCTCGGGCTTCTTGGCGAACTTGGCCTTCAGGAACTTCTCGGTGCCCTCGGTCGGCCGGTGGTACATCCACGACAGCAGGCCGAGCGCGAACATGTTCTTCGAACGCTCGGCCTCCTTGCGGGACAGCTCGAACTCCTTGAGCGCCTCCACGGTCAGCGTGGTCAGCGGCACCGGGTGCACCGCGTAGCCGTCCAGCGAGCCGTCCTCGAGCGGCGAGACGGCGTACCCGACCTTGGCCATCGCCCGCTTGCTGAACTCGTCGGTGTTCACGATGATCTCGGCGCCGCGCGGCACATCGGCGATGTTCGCCTTCAGCGCGGCCGGGTTCATCGCCACCAGCACGTTCGGCGCGTCGCCCGGGGTGAGGATGTCGTGGTCGGCGAAGTGGAGCTGGAACGAGGAGACGCCGGGCAGCGTCCCCGCGGGGGCACGGATCTCGGCGGGGAAGTTCGGCAGCGTCGACAGATCGTTGCCGAACGTCGCGGTCTCCGAGGTGAACCGGTCGCCGGTGAGCTGCATCCCGTCACCGGAGTCACCCGCGAACCGGATGATCACCCGGTCCAGGCGCGCGACGGTCTTGCCGTGCCCCGCGGCCGAGCGCTGTTCCCCGACCACCGCGCTGTCGGTACCGTCGGCCTGTTCGGTTGAGCTACTGACCTTGCTGGTCACTGAACTGGACCTCCCTAGAGGCGGCTGTGCGGGCAGGCCCGTCCCGCTGGCCTCTCCCGGGGCCCACCCTACGTCCGGGACGGGTGGCTTTCCTTGAAGGTGCGTGCAATGGCAGTCGAATTCGGACGGTGCGCCGTCCCGCCCCGCCGCGCGCCGCCGGTCAGGACCGGAGGTAGGTCAGAACGGCCAGCACGCGCCGGTGGTCCCCGTCGCTCGGCGACAGGCCAAGCTTCGAAAAGATGTTGCTCACGTGCTTCTCGACCGCGCCGTCGCTGACCACGAGCTGGCGGGCGATCGCCGAGTTGGTGCGGCCCTCCGCCATCAGACCGAGGACCTCGCGCTCGCGTGGTGTGAGGTTGACCAGCACGTCCTGCTTGCGGCTGCGCCCGAGCAGCTGCGCGACCACCTCCGGGTCCAGCGCCGTGCCGCCCTCCGCGACGCGGACCACCGCGTCCACGAACTCCCGCACCTCGGCCACCCGGTCCTTGAGCAGATAGCCCACGCCGTGGCTGGAACCGGCGAGCAGCTCGGTGGCGTACTGCTCCTCGACGTACTGCGACAGGACCAGGACCCCGAGCCCCGGGTAGCGCCCGCGCAGCTGCACCGCGGCGCGCACCCCCTCGTCCGTGTGCGTCGGCGGCATCCGGACGTCCGCGACGACCACGTCCGGCAGCTGGTCCTGCGCGCCCAGGTCGGTGATGGTCTTGACCAGCGCCTCCCCGTCCCCGACCCCGGCGACGACCTCGTGCCCGCGGTCGGTCAGCAACCGGGTCAGGCCCTCCCTGAGCAGCACTGAATCCTCGGCGATGACCACCCGCACGCTGTCCTCCATGTTTTCCGGCCCCCCAGTACCCCTGTGCACCTGTCACAGCGGCCAGTTCTGACAGGGTCCAGCATCCCAGGATCCACGGCGGGACGGGCCCGGGCGGCGAGAACTAGGGGGAACATGACTGCGGCCGGGGCGGGTGGCGCCGCAGCGCACCCGGCCCCGGCCGGTCACCTCACGCGGGAGGCGTCACGCGCGGCGCCACGGCAGTTCGGCCGTGATCCGGGTCGGTCCGGCCGCCGGGGAGTCGACCAGGAGGATGCCGTCGACCGCGTCGAGCCGCTCGGCGAGGCCCGCGAGCCCCGAGCCGGTGGCGGCGTCCGCGCCGCCGGCCCCGTTGTCGCTCACCTGGAGCATGAGCCGCGCGCCCGACCGCCACACGTCGACCGTGGCCCGCGTCGCGCGGCTGTGCTTGCTGATGTTCTGCAGCAGCTCGGAGACGGTGAAGTAGGCGATGCCCTCGATGGCCGGGGCCGGGCGCTCGCGCAGGTCGACCTCGACCGCCACCGGGACCGTGCACCGCGAGGCCACCGAGGAGAGCGCGGCGTCCAGGCCCCGGTCGGTCAGCACCGCCGGGTGGATGCCGCGGGCCAGGTCGCGCAGCTCCTGGAGCGCCGTCTTCACCTCGCCGTGCGCCTCGTCGACCATGCGGGCGGCCGTCTGCGGGTCCTCGCTCAGCTTCTCCTTGGCCAGGCCGAGGTCCATGGCCAGATTGACCAGGCGGGCCTGCGCGCCGTCGTGCAGGTCGCGCTCGATGCGGCGCAGGTCGGCGGCGGCTGTGTCGACGACGACCCCCCGGTCCGACTCCAGCTCCACCACCCGCGTCGCAAGCCGCGACGGGCCGAGCAGCCCGGCGACCATCACCCGGTCCACGGTCGTCAGCGCCCGCACGATCCACGGCGTCGCCAGCGTGACCAGCAGACCGACGGCGGCGGTCAGCGTGATCTCGAACGGGTTGTTCAGATACACGGAGTGCGCCTCGTCACCGTAGAGCTGCAACCCGGCCTGGCCCGCGTACATCGGAAAGACCCACTGCCACAGCGGATACGTCAGCAGCGTCCAGCCCGTCGTCCAGAACGCGACGGCGACGGAGAAGGAGAACACCGCCCACGGGAAGTGCAGCACCGTGTAGACCAGATGGCGCCAGGAGACCCCGCTCTTGAGCGTCGCGCCCATCCAGGCCAGCGGTCCGCCCGCGCGCGGCCGCACCGGCTCCGGTGTCCTGACCTCCAGGCCGAGCAGGCCCCGCGCCCGCGCCCGCTCCAGGGCGCCGATGCCGCGCGCCCCGGCCAGCGCCGCCGCGAGCACCGGCACCCCGACGAAGGTGACGAGCAGCCCGGCGCCGAGCGACATCATCGTCACCGACCAGGTGAACGCCGCGATCGCGACCGGCAGGCTGAGCAGCACGTAGCCGAACTCCCGCCAGGCCCGCCCCTCGACCGGCGCCCGCAGCCCGGCGGGCAGCCGGCCGAGCCCGCGCCGCCGGGGGCGGGGCTCGTCGTCGTACGAGTACTCGCTGCGGTATCCGTACTGCTCCGTGGCCATGGGTGTCGTCCGTTTCTGCTCGGGGGCCGCTGCTCCACCTCCAGGTTCCTCGGGCGCGAGGTCCCGGGCCATGCGGTGGGTCGGCGTCTTGGACCGGGGGTTTTCCCTACCTTCGGGGCCGCGCCGTACCTATGGGCGGGACCGGTCGCGCCAGGGCAGTTCGGCCGTGACCGTCGTTCCGGCGCCGGCCGGCGAGTCCACGACGAAGAGCCCGTCGACCGCGCCGAGCCGCTCCGCGAGCCCGGACATGCCCGTGCCCTTGTCGAGGCTGGCGCCGCCCTGCCCGTCGTCCTGGACCTGGATCAGCAGCCGCTCCCCCGACCGCCACACGTCGACGGAGGCCATCGTGGCGCGGCTGTGCTTGCTGACGTTCTGGAGCAGCTCGGAGACGGTGAAGTAGGCGATGCCCTCGATGGCGGCGGCGGGCCGCTCCGGCAGCTCGGCCGTCACCTTCACCGGGACCGTGCACCGCGAGGCCACCGAGGAGAGCGCCGCGTCCAGGCCCCGGTCGGTGAGGACCGCGGGATGGATGCCGCGCGCCAGGTCCCGCAGCTCCTGGAGGGCGAGTTTCACCTCGCCGTGCGCCTCGTCGACCATCTCGGCCGCCGCGTCCGGGTCCTCCAGGAGCTTCTCCTTGGCCAGGCCGAGCCCCATGGCCAGATTGACCAGGCGGGCCTGTGCGCCGTCGTGCAGATCGCGCTCGATGCGGCGCAGATCGGCCGCGGCCGTGTCCACGACGACCCCGCGGTCCGACTCCAGCTCCTCGATCCGCCGCTCCAGCTCGTCCGAGGGCGACAGCAGCCCGCGCACCATGGCCCGGTCGGCGTTGGTGAGGCCGCGCGCCACGAACGGCAGCACCGGCCAGAGCACGAAGAGGCCGGTGAGCGTCACCGCGAAGGTCAGCACGCCCCAGGGCAGCCGGATCACCTCGTAGAGCACGGCGCGCCAGCCCACCGAGTCCTTCAGGCCGTTCCACAACCACCCGAAGAAGCCGTCTCCGCGCCGCCGCGGCAGCGGACTCGGCTCGTCGACGTGTACCCCGAGCAGCTTGCGGGCCCGCGCCCGCTCCGCCCGGCCGAGCATCCGCGCCCCCGAGAGCCCCGCCGCGATCAGCGGCAGCCCGATCACCGTGACGGTCAGACCGGCGCCGACCGCCAGCAGCGTCACCGCGTACACGAAGCCGAGCACGGCGAGCGGGAAACTGCTCAGGAGATACGCGATCTCCTTCCAGGTGTGCCGGGAGTAGGCGAGACGCGGCGGGGGCGGCGCGGGCCGGTCGCCCGGGGGGCCGAGGGAGTCGAGTGGGTCGGTCATAGCCGAAAGGGTGCCCTGCGCCGGGGCCGCCGCGCCATGAGGCGGACCGCCGGGGAAGAACTGGGGATAACCCCACCCCCGGCCGCCACGGGGACCACGCGCCGCACCGGCTGCTTACCCTCCCTTTAACAGGCCCTAGACTCCCGTGCGTACATCGTCGAACACGAACACGCGAGGGGCGACAGACGTGCCGACAGACGTGCCACCAGACGTGCCGACAGGCGTGACGACGGCCATGGCGGACCCGGCCGGGACCGTCAGCGCGGCGGCGTACTTCCACGCGTACTCGGTGGTCGGGCTGCTCGCCGTCGTCGGCGTGCTCTTCGTCGCGGTGGCCTTCGGCGCCGGCCGCCTGCTGCGCCCGGTCGTGCCGACCCCCGAGAAACTCCTCACCTACGAGTGCGGGGTCGACCCCGTCGGTGACGGCTGGGCCCACACCCAGGTCCGCTACTACGTCTACGCCTTCCTCTACGTGATCTTCGCCGTCGATTCCGTCTTCCTCTTCCCCTGGGCGACCGTCTTCGCCGCGCCCGGATACGGTGCGGCGACGCTCGTGGAGATGTTCCTCTTCCTCGGCTTCCTCGCCGTGGGCCTGCTGTACGCATACAAGAAGGGCGTCCTCACATGGACGTGAGCCGCGAGACCCCCGAGCCCGCGCCCGTTCTCCTGCCGGAGCCGAAGCGGCTCGGCGTGCTCTCCCGCCTGGCCCCCGAGCCGATGAAGGTGGTCCTCAACTGGGGCCGCCGCTACAGCCTGTGGGTCTTCAACTTCGGGCTCGCCTGCTGCGCCATCGAGTTCATCGCCGCGTCCATGGCCCGGCACGACTTCATCCGGCTCGGCGTCATCCCGTTCGCCCCGGGCCCGCGCCAGGCCGACCTGATGGTCGTCTCCGGCACGGTCACCGACAAGATGGCCCCGGCCGTCAAACGCCTGTACGAGCAGATGCCGGAGCCGAAGTACGTCATCTCCTTCGGCGCCTGCTCCAACTGCGGCGGCCCGTACTGGGACTCGTACGCGGTGACCAAGGGCGTCGACCAGATCATCCCCGTCGACGTGTACGTGCCCGGCTGCCCGCCCCGCCCGGAGGCGCTGCTCCAGGGCATCCTCAAGCTCCAGGAGAAGATCGCCCGCGAATCGCTCGGCGAGCGGTACGCCTCCGCCGACGCGGCCGCCGGACGCCCCTCCGCGGCGGCGCTGAGCAGCGGTCTCGTGCGGCCGCCCGCCGCGGGCGGTGACCGATGAGCTGGCTGCCGGACCCCGTCGAGGAACTGTTCGGCGCGGACGCCACCGTCGAGGAGGCGTACGACCTGCTGACGGTCGACGTCCCGCCCGGCACGTGGACCGAGGCGCTGCGGACGGCCCGTACGACGCTGGGGTGCACCTACTTCGACTGGCTGAGCGCCGTCGACGAACCGGAGCTCGGCTTCCGCGTCTGCGCGCACGTCGCCGCCGTCGCCCCCGGTTCCGTACGCCGTCTGCTGCTGCGCACCACCGTGCCGCACTCCGCGCCGGTGCTCGCGTCGGCCGTCGAGGAGTACGCGGGCGCGGCCTGGCACGAGCGCGAGACGCACGAGATGTTCGGCATCGGCTTCGACGGCCATCCGCACCTGGTTCCGCTGCTGCTGCCGGACAGCTTCGAGGGACATCCGCTGCGCAAGGACTTCGTCCTCGCGGCGCGCGTCGCGAAGGCCTGGCCCGGCGCGAAGGAGCCGGGGGAGTCCGAGCACGGCGGCCCCAAGCGCCGCCAGATGCTGCCGCCCGGCGTCCCCGACCCGAACGACTGGGGCCCCATGAAGGGGCAGATGCCGCCGGCCCCGGCGCGTCCGGCGCGGGGGGCGCGGCCTGCGCGTTCGGCGGGGGGCGGTGCTGGTGCGGGTCCGGGTGCGGGTGCGGGTGGCGCCGGGGCGGGTGGTGGTCCGGGCGAGCGTCCGGCTCGGCGGTCGCGGTCGGCGAGCGAGGGCTCGGCGAGCCAGGCGGCTCCGGCCGCCCCGGACGCCGCGGCTGCTCCCACCCCGGTCGGACCGGACACCCCGGCCCGCCCGGCACGGCCCGCCCGGCGCGCGCGCAGCGTGTCCGAGGGCTCGGCGAGCCAGCGCCCGACGCCGACGCCGGGTGCGGGCCCGGCCGCGCCGCGCTCCGCTGACGCTCCCTGGCACCACGCGAAGCCGGCGTTCGACGAGGACCCGAAACCTGGGCCGGAGCCGGCCGGTGAGAGCGGTACGCGTGACGGCGGTGGTACGCGTGACGGTGGCGGTACTGGTGACGCCAGCGGTACGCGTGACGGCGGTGGTACTGGTGACGCCAGCGGCACCCGTGACGACCACGACAACGACAAGACCGACGGAGGCTCGCAGTGAACGACGCTCTCGACGTCGCCCTGCGCCTCGTCGTCGTCTTCGTCGCCTTCCTGGTGCTGCCCCTGGTCGTGGGCCAGACCGAGCACAAGGTCATGGCCCACATGCAGGGCCGCCTCGGCCCCATGTACGCGGGCGGCTTCCACGGCTGGGCCCAACTCGTCGCCGACGGCGTCAAGTTCGCGCAGAAGGAGGACGTGGTACCGGCCGACGCCGACCGCCGCGTCTTCCAACTCGCCCCCGCCGTCGCCCTGCTGCCGTACCTCCTCGTCCTCCTGGCGATCCCGGTGGGCCCCGGCGACGGCGCGGTCGGCCAGGCCATCGACGCGGGCATCTTCTTCGTGCTCGCGGTGATGGGCGTCGGCGTGCTCGGCTCGCTGATGGCAGGCTGGGCCAGCGCCAACAAGTTCTCCCTGCTCGGCGGCCTGCGCACCGCGGCCCAGCTCCTCGCCTATGAACTGCCCATGCTGCTCGCGGCGGCCTCCGTCGCGATGGCCGCGGGCACGGTCTCGCTGCCCGGCATCCTCGACGCCTTCCACTGGTGGTGGCTGCCGTGGCAGATCGTGGGCGCCCTGGTCTTCTTCGTGGCGGGCCTCGCCGAACTGCAACGCCCGCCCTTCGACATGCCGGTCGCGGACTCCGAGATCATCTTCGGCGCGTACACGGAGTACACCGGGCTGCGTTTCGCGCTCTTCCTCCTCGCCGAGTACGCGGGCATCGTCGTCCTGTGCGGTCTGACCACGGTCCTCTTCCTCGGCGGCTGGCACGGCCCGTGGGGCGCCGACGGTCTGGGCTGGGTCTGGACCCTGCTCAAGACGGCGGTCCTGGCGTTCGTCGTCATCTGGCTGCGCGTCTCCTACCCGCGGCTGCGCGAGGACCAGCTCCAGAAACTCGCCTGGACCACCCTCATCCCCCTCGCCCTCGCGCAGATCGCGCTCACCGGAATCGTGAAGGTGGCGATCGTCTAGTGCCTCCGCTCCCCGGGGCCGGCCTGGCCAAGGGCCTCGCCGTCACCCTCCGCACGATGACCAGGAAGACCGTCACCGAGCAGTACCCCGACGCCCAGCCCGAACTCCCGCCCCGCACCCGCGGCGTGATCGGCCTGTTCGAGGAGAACTGCACGGTCTGCATGCTGTGCGCCCGCGAATGCCCCGACTGGTGCATCTACATCGACTCCCACAAGGAGACGGTCCCGCCCGCCGTCGAGGGCGGCCGCGAACGCAGCCGCAACGTCCTCGACCGCTTCGCCATCGACTTCTCCCTCTGCATGTACTGCGGCATCTGCATCGAGGTGTGCCCCTTCGACGCGCTGTTCTGGTCGCCGGAGTTCGAGTACGCCGAGACGGACATCCGCGACCTCACCCACGAACGCGACAAGCTCCGCGAGTGGATGTGGACGGTCCCGTCCCCGCCCGCGCTCGACCCGGCGGCCGAGGAACCGAAGGAGTTGGCGGCGGCCCGCAAAGCAGCGGACAAGCTGGCCGCGACCCGGCCACCCTCGGCGACCCCGGATGCGCAGGCGCCCCCGGCGGGACGGTCGACTCCGGATGCGCAGGCGGGCCCGGGCGCGCGGGTGACCCCGGCGGGGCGGTCAACCTCGGCGGCCCAGTCCACCCCGGATGCGCAGGTGCCCCCGGCGGGACGGTCGACTCCGGAAGCGCAGGCGACCCCGGGTGCGCAGGCGGGCCCGGATGCGCGGGTGACCCCGGCGGGGCGGTCAACCTCGGCGGCCCAGTCCACCCCGGATGCGCAGGCAACCCCGGGCACCCCAGACGCACAGGCACCCCCGCCCGAACCGCCGAACCCGCCCGCCAAGCCCGCCACACCTGACCCCGCCCCCGACGACGACCCCGGAGAGGAGACGCCCGCATGACCCCCGCCGCATCGGCGGCCTCGGCCGCCGTCACCACGGCCGCCGGCAGCCACGGGTTCCTCTCCCCGACGGGCGTCGAGATCGCCTTCGTCCTCGTCGGCCTGGTCACCTTCGGCGCCGCACTCGTCACCGTCACCACGAAGCAGCTGGTGCACGCCGCCCTGTGGCTGGTCGTCGCCCTCGGTGGCCTCGCCGTCGAGTACCTCCTGCTCACCGCCGAGTTCATCGCGTGGGTGCAGGTCCTCATCTACGTCGGTTCCGTTGTCGTCCTCCTCCTGTTCGGGCTGATGCTGACCCGCGCACCCATCGGCCGGTCCCCGGACGCGGACAGCCCCAACCGCTGGGCCGCCCTGACCGTGGCCCTCGCCGCCGCGGCCGCCCTGGTCTGGGTCGTCGTCGACGCCTTCCGCACGACCTGGATCGACCTGGACGTGGCCGCCGGGGGCAACACGGCCGTGACCGGCTCCATCCTGTTCCGGCACTGGGTGCTGCCCTTCGAGGCCCTCTCGGTCCTCCTCCTGGCGGCCCTGGTCGGCGCGATCGTCCTGTCCCGCAAGAAGAACGCGGCCGAGCCCGGGCCCGGCGCGGCAGCACACACCGCCACCGCCACCGCCTCCGCTCCCGCCCGCCGGGAGGGCAACCGCTGATGCACCTCGCCTACCCCGCCGTCCTGGCCGCCCTCCTCTTCTGCACGGGCCTGTACGGAGTCCTGGCCCGCCGCAACGCGATCCTCGTCCTGATGTCCGTCGAGCTGATGCTCAACGCCGTCAACCTCAACCTCGTCGCCTTCGACGTCTGGCTGCGCGACGCCCTCCACTCCGGCCAGGCCCTGACCCTGTTCACCATCGCCATCGCCGCCGCCGAGATCGGCATCGGCCTGGCGATCGTCCTGGCCGTCCACCGCAACCGCGGGACCGCCGACATCGACAAGCTCCGCGACTCCGCCGAGCCCCGCGACCCGGACGACGACCCGCACGACGACCCGGACAACCCGCACGCCCCCTCCGCCACCCCGGCGGCAGCCGACGTCGCGGACAAGAAGGCCGAGGCCACCGCGTGACCACCACGACCCTCGCCGTCCTCGTCCCCCTCCTGCCGTTCCTCGGCGCGGCCGCGGGCCTCCTGCTCGGCCGCACCGCCCCCGGCTTCGTCCGCCCGCTGGCCGTGCTGCCGACGCTGGCCGCCCTGGCCCTCGCCGTCGTCGTCGCCGCCCAGCAGGGCGGCGGCACCGGCAACGGCACCACGGCCCTCGACGCGCACACCGAACTCACCCCGACCGGCTCCGTGCCGATCGAACTCGCCCTGCACATCGACGGCTTCGCCGCCCTCGTCGCCCTCCTCGTCGGCCTGGTCGCGACCTGCGTCCAGCTCTACTCGACCGGCTACCTCCGCGACGACCCGCGCTACCCCTCCTACGCCGCTCTCGTCTCGCTCTTCACCTCCGCGATGTTCCTCGTCGTCTACTCGGGCGACCTGATGGTGCTGCTGGTCGGCTGGGAGGTCATGGGCATCTGCTCGTACTTCCTCGTCGGCCACTACTGGGAGACCCCCGAGGCCCGGTCCGCCTCCCTCAAAGCGTTCCTCGTCACGAAGCTGGGCGACGTCCCCTTCCTGATCGGCCTGTTCGCGCTCGCCACCGACGCGGGCTCCTTCCGCATCACGACGATCCTGGGCAAGGTCACCAGCGAGGGCGGCCTCGACCACCCGACCCTGATCGCCCTGCTGCTCCTCGCCGGCGTGGCGGGCAAGTCCGCGCAGTTCCCACTGCACACCTGGCTGCCCGACGCGATGGCGGGCCCCACGCCCGTCTCCGCACTGATCCACGCCGCGACGATGGTCGCCGCCGGCGTCTACTTCGTCGCCCGCCTCCTCCCGGTCTTCGCCGCCTCGCGGGCAGCCCTGATCGTGCTGGCCGTCATGGCCGCCGTGACCATGGCCGGCTCGGCCCTCGCCGCCCTCGCCCAGGACGACATCAAACGCGTCCTCGCGTACTCGACGGTCGGCCAGCTCGGCTACATGACCGGCGCCCTCGCCGTCGGCGACCGCGACGCCGCCGTCTTCCACCTCCTCACGCACGGCGCCTTCAAGGCCGTGCTGTTCCTCGGGGCGGGCGTGGTCATCCACGCCGCCGGCACCAACTCCCTGGCCGCGATGGCCCGCACGGGCCACCTCCGCGACCGCGTCCCCGACGCCTTCTGGACGATGACCGTGGCGCTGCTCGCGCTCGCCGCGATCCCGCCCTTCAGCGGCTTCTTCTCCAAGGAGGCCGTCCTCGGCGCCGCCGAGCACACCGCCACCGGCCACGAGCACGGCGTCCCGGCCGCCGCCGGCTGGATCGTGCTCGTCGCGGGTCTGGTCACGGCCCTGCTCACCGCCGCCTACGCGACCCGCCTGTGGCTCCTCGCCTTCCACGGCCGGGGCACGCCGGCCCCCGACCACAGCCGTCAGCCGGCCGTGCTCAGCGTCGTCCTGTGGGTCCTCGCGGTCCCCTCTCTCGCCTTCGGTCTGGCCACCGGCGTCCTGCCCGACTGGTTCGACGGCCGCTCGCTCACCCCGACCCTGACCACCTCCGTCCTCGGCACCGGCTTCGCCCTCGTCGGCGTCCTGGTCACGTACGGGGCCTGGCGCCACACCACGGCGACGGCCGCCCGCCGGTACCCGATCGGCGCGGTCGCCGTCGACACCGGGGCCGGCGACGGCGGTCTGGTCGAGTCCGAGGCCATCGCCACGCACACGGCCGCCTACGGGGACATCGCGGGCGCCACCGACCCGGCCGACCCGGGTCGGCTGCTGCTCGGCCCGCTGCACCGGCACGCCGCCGCCGGCTTCCACCTCGACGCCGGCTACACGATGCTCTTCGTCCGCCCGGTCCAGGCCGCCGCCGCGCTGGTCCGCTTCCTCGACCACGCGGTCGTCGACACGTACGTGCGCGCGGCCGCCGAAACCCCCAGGGCGCTGGGCCGGGCCGTGCGCCGCGCCCAGACCGGCAACGTGCAGACCTACCTCAGCGCACTGCTCGCAGGCACCCTCGTCCTGGTGGTCGCCGTCGTCCTCGTCGCCACCGCCGGAGCGTGAGCAGCCGTGATCGATATCAGCGAATCCGTGATGCAGTTCCTTCTCGCATTGATCGTCGCCGGGCCGCTCATCGGCACCGTCGCCGCTCTCCTGCCCGCCCCGCCCGGACTGAAGGGGGACTCCCCGGACCGGGCCGTGCTCCGCCACGGTGTGACCGTGACCGGCGCGATCCTCATCGCCGCGCTCGTCCTCGCGCTCGGCTTCGACCACGACCACCCGTCGAAGATGCAGGCCACGACGGACATCAGCTGGATCCCCGCGCTCGACGTGCGGATCCACCTCGGCATCGACGGCATCTCCCTCCCCCTTCTGGTGCTCACCGCGCTGCTGACCTTCCTCTGCGCGCTGTACTCCCTCTTCAAGCCGCCGAGCGGGCCGTCCCCGAAGGCTTTCGTCGCCCTTGTCCTGGTGCTGGAATCGGGCACGCTGGCCAGCTTCGCCGTGCTCGACCTGCTCCTGTTCTTCCTCGCGTTCGAGATGGTCCTCATCCCGATGTACTTCCTCATCGCACGCTGGGGCGGCGCCGAACGCACCGCGGCCGCCTGGAAGTTCATCCTCTTCACGCTGCTCGGCTCGGTCGTGATGCTCCTCGGCCTCCTCCTTATCGGTGTTAAGTCGGGCACGTTCGACATGATGGCACTCGCCACTGACAACGGCTCGGGACTGACCACATCGGTGCAGGTCATCGCAGTTCTGGCGATCGGGATCGGGCTCGCCGTCAAGACCCCGATGTGGCCGTTGCACCGCTGGCTGCCCGACGCGCACACCGCCGCCCCGACCGTCGGCTCCGTCCTCCTCGCCGGCGTCCTGCTCAAGATGGGTACGTACGGGTTCGTCCGGATCCTGCTCCCCATCGCCCCCGACGGAATGCGGATCTTCGCGCCGTACCTCGCCGCGCTCGCCGTCATCGGGATCATCTACGGCTCCCTGGCCTGCCTGAACCTCGCCAAGCCGGGCGCGAAGGGCGATCTCAAGCGGCTCATCGCCTACTCCTCCGTCGGTCACATGGGCTTCGTCCTGCTCGGCATCGCGACGATGAGCCCGACCGGCGTGAACGGCGCCCTCTTCGCCAACATCGCCCACGGCCTCATCACCGGCCTCCTCTTCTTCCTCGTCGGCGCGCTCAAGGACCGGACCGGCACCAGCGACCTCGACACCCTGTCCGAGCAGGGCGGCATGGCCCTCTACGGCAAGGCACCCCGCCTCGGCGGCCTGCTCGCCTTCGCCGCCGTCGCCTCGCTCGGACTGCCCGGACTCGCCGGGTTCTGGGGCGAGATGCTCGCGCTGTTCGGCGCGTTCCGGCCCGCCGGCGGCCTCAGCCGCCCGGCCTTCCTCGTGTTCATGGCGATCGCCGCACTCGGCACCCTGCTCACCGCCGCGTACATGCTCATCGTGGTCCGCCGCGTCTGCATGGGCCCGCGCGACCGCGAAGCGCCGGACCTCGCCGACGTGCGCGGATACGAACTCGCCGCCTGGACCCCGCTCGTCGCCCTCACCGTCCTCGCGGGTCTGTGGCCCGCCGCCCTGCTCGGCCTCACCGACCCGGCCGTGCAGAAGCTCCTCGCAGGAGGCCTCCAGTGATCGCCGTCGCCGCGCCCTCCGTGGCGTCCCTCGTCCAGTCCGTCGACTGGGTCGCGATCGCCCCGCCGACGATCGCCGCGGTCGTCGCGCTCGCCGTCCTGGTCGCCGACCTCTTCCTGGACGAACGGCGCAAGCCCCTCCTGGGCTGGGTCTCCGTGGCGGGCCTTGCCGCGGCGGGACTGTCCCTGCTCCCGCTGATCGGCGACGCGCGCTCCACGTTCTGCCTGGATGCCGCCCAGAAGACGTGCAGCTACACCGCCGACCGCTTCACCCTCGTCATCCAGTTCCTCGTCCTCGCGGGCGCCCTGCTCACGGCCCTGCTGTCGATCAGCACCCTGAAGGACGCGAAGCGCGCGGACAAGCCGCTCCCCGAAGGGGAGTTCTGGTTCCTGCTGTTGTCCTCCGCCGTGGGCGCCGCCCTGCTGCCCGCCTCCCGCGACCTCGCGACCCTGGTCGTCGCCCTGGAGGTCGCCTCACTGCCGGCCTTCGCCCTGGTAGGCCTCAAGGGCGACGACCGGCGCTCTTCCGACGCGGCCCTGAAGTTCTTCCTGTCGTCGGTCACCGCGACCGCCGTCACCCTCCTCGGGGTGAGCTTCGTCTACGCGACCACGGGCACCCTGCACCTCACGAAGGTGGCCACCGGACTCACCCACGTGGACGGCCAGTTCCACACCCTCGCGCAGGCCGGTGTCGCCCTCACCCTCGTGGGCTTCGCCTTCAAGACGGCGGCCGTACCGTTCCACTTCTGGGTACCGGACACCTACGTAGGCGCGCCGCTGCCGATCGCCGCCTACTTGTCAGTCATCGGCAAGGCGGTGGGCTTCACCGGCCTCATCCTCGTCACCGTCATCGCCTTCCCGTCCTACGCCGACGTGTGGGGCCCGGCGCTCGCCGCCCTGGCCGCCCTGACGATGACCGTCGGCAACGTCGCCGCCCTGCGCCAGCAGGCCACGCGCGCGTACAGCGCCGTACGCCTCCTCGCCTGGTCCTCCGTCGGCCAGGCCGGCTACCTCCTGGTCCCGATCGCCTCGGCTGCCTATACGGACGACCCCCAGAAGTCGATCGGCTCCACGCTCGCCTACGCCCTCATGTACGCGGCCGTGAACCTCGGCGCCTTCGCCGTGGCCGCCCTGGTCGCCCGCACGAGGCCGCTGAACCGCCTCAGCGACTACCGCGGGCTGTACGCCGCCCGGCCGCTCGCCGCGCTCGTCCTGGGCTTCTTCCTGCTCTGCCTGGCGGGTCTGCCGCCGGGCATCATCGGTCTCTTCGCGAAGGTCACGGTCTTCTCGGCCGCCGTCGAAGCGGGCCTGGGCTGGCTGGCCGTCGTCATGGCCGTGAACGTCGTCATCGCGCTCTTCTACTACCTCCAGTGGACCGCGGCCCTCTTCCGCGCTCCCGAGGGCGAGCCGGCCGCGTACCGCACCTCCTTGCCGCTCACAGCCGCCATCGCGGTCACGGCCGCCGTGGGTGTGGCCCTGTCCGGAGCTCCACAATTGATCCTTCACTTTGTGGACAGTGGACTGTTCTCGTGACGCGGCAGATTCCTAAAGCACCAATTTGGTACGTTCCTGGGTCGCAGCAAACAAGCAATCTCCCCACGATCACCCTTCCCAGGAGCAGTAGCGTGCTGAGCGGTTTCAAGGACTTCATCCTTCGCGGCAACATCGTGTCGATGGCGGTGGGCCTCGCCGTCGGATCGGCGTTCACGGCACTGGTGACGGCCTTCACCGCCGCGTTCATCACCCCGCTCCTGGGCTGGGCCACCGGCTCGATCGGTAACTACTCGGACGCCTACTTCACTCTCGAAGGCGTCCGCTTCCCCTACGGGAAGCTCATCAACGCGGGCGTCGCGTTCCTGATCACCGCCGCAGTGCTCTACTTCCTGATCGTCGTGCCCATGATGAAGATCACGGCGCGCACCGACCGCAACAAGCCGATCGACATCAAGGCCGCCCTGCGCGACTGCCCCCGCTGCTTCAGCCAGATCCCCGGCATCGCCACCCGCTGCCCGCACTGCACCAGCGAGATCGAGCCCGACGAGAAGGCCATGGAGGTCGCGGGCATCATGCCGCAGCAGCGCTGACCCGTACGGCCTACACCAGCGCCCCCGCCCGGGCGCGCACCAGGGAACTCGTCCCCCTCGTCTGGCGTTGACCAGTACGGGAGGGTCCACTGGACGTAGACACCAGCAGCCACCCGCACCGATCCGCGGGCCCAGTGGGAAGCAGCAAGCAAGCAGTGGGTTCCCCTGCCGCACCATCAGGAGGGCGTACCGTGCACCGCCGGCACAACGGGTTGAAGACAGCCGTACTCCTCGGGGGCCTGTCGGCCCTCATCCTCGTCATCGGCAGCTTCTTCGGCCGCACCGGGCTCGTCATCGGACTCGTCATCGCGATCGGGACGAACGCGTACGCGTACTGGAACAGCGACAAGCTGGCCCTGCGCGCGATGCGGGCCCGCCCGGTCAGCGAGTTCGAGGCACCCGCGCTCTACCGCATGGTCCGCGAGCTCTCCACCCAGGCCCGCCAGCCCATGCCCCGGCTGTACATCTCCCCGACAGAGGCACCGAACGCGTTCGCGACGGGCCGCAACCCGCGCAATGCGGCGGTGTGCTGCACCGAGGGGATCCTGCGCCTCCTGGACGAGCGGGAGCTGCGCGGCGTCATCGGGCACGAGCTGAGCCACGTCTACAACCGCGACATCCTGATCTCGTCGGTCGCAGGCGCCCTCGCCTCCGTGATCATGTTCCTGGTCAACTTCGCGTGGCTGATCCCGGTCGGCCGGTCGAACGACGACGAGGGCCCCGGAATCTTCGGGATGCTCCTGGTCATGATCCTGGGCCCGCTCGCCGCCTCCCTGATCCAGCTCGCCATCAGCCGCTCCCGGGAGTACGAGGCGGACGCCTCCGGGGCCCAGCTGACCGGCGACCCGCTGGCCCTGGCCGGCGCGCTGCGCAAGCTCGACGCCGGCACGAAGCAGCTGCCGCTGCCCCCGGAGCCGCGCATCGAGACGGCGAGCCACATGATGATCGCCAACCCCTTCCGGCCCGGCCAGGGCATGTCGAAGATGTTCTCCACGCACCCGCCGATGGCGGAGCGGATCGCCCGGCTCGAGCAGATGGCAGGTGGCCCCCGATGAAGACGATCCTGAATGTCATCTGGCTCGTCCTGAGCGGCTTCTGGCTGTTCTGCGGGTACGTACTGGCGGGCCTGCTGCTGTGCGTCACGATCATCGGCATCCCGTTCGGCGTGGCCGCCTTCAGGATCGGCGTCTACGCCCTGTGGCCCTTCGGATACACGACGGTCGAGCGCAGGGACGCGGGCGCCCCGTCCTGTGTGGGCAACGTGCTGTGGCTGGTCCTCGCCGGCTGGTGGCTGGCGCTCGCGCACATCGTCACCGGCATCGCCCTGTGCGTCACGATCATCGGCATTCCGTTCGGCATCGCCAACTTCAAGCTCATCCCGGTGTCGCTGATGCCTCTGGGCCGCGACATCGTCTCCACGGACCGGCCCTTCGCGGCGCGCTGAGCGCCCGCGCCACCGGGGCCCGCACGGACGACGCAACCGTTCCCGGCCTGTTTCTCGTCCTTCTGGGCAGCAGCGCGACACAGCACAGCGCGCGACTCGGCACACCAGAAGGGCAGTACACGGCATGGGCATCATCAGCTGGATCATCCTGGGACTGCTGGCCGGTGCCATCGCCAAGATCCTGCTCCCGGGCCGCGACCCGGGCGGCCTGATCGGCACCACGCTCATCGGCGTCGCGGGCGCCTTCATCGGCGGCTGGATATCGTCCCGCTGGCTCGACCGCCCGATCAGCAAGGACTTCTACGACGGCGCGACCTGGGTCTCCGCGATCGGCGGCGCACTCGTGCTCCTGATCGCGTACCGCATCTTCTTCGGCCACTCCCGCAGCCGCCGCTGAGCACGGTCGGCAGCAGGACGAAGGGGCGGCACCCGACCGGGTGCCGCCCCTTCGTCCCCATAGGCGAGGAAAGCGTCCCTGTAGGCGAGGAAACTCCCGGCGCCTACGCACGCACCTACCGGTAGTTCACGAACTGCAGCGCGAAGTCGAAGTCCTGGCCCTTGAGCAGCGCCTGCACGGCCTGCAGGTCGTCACGGCTCTTGGAGCTGACCCGCAGCTCCTCGCCCTGCACCTGCGCCTTGACGCCCTTGGGGCCCTCGTCGCGGATGATCTTCGCCACCTTCTTGGCGTTCTCCTGGGAGATGCCCTCCTCGATGGAGGCGAAGATCTTGTACTCCTTGCCGGACAGCTGCGGCTCACCGGCGTCCAGCGCCTTCAGCGAGATGCCCCGCTTGATCAGCTTGGACTGGAAGACGTCGAGGATGGCCTTGACCCGCTCCTCGGAGTTGGCCTCCATCAGGATCTTCTCGCCTGACCAGGAGATGGAGGCGCCCACGTTCTTGAAGTCGTAGCGCTGCGAGATCTCCTTGCCGGCCTGGTTGAGGGCGTTGTCGACCTCCTGCCGCTCGACCTTCGAGACGATGTCGAAACTGGAGTCGGCCATGTCCTGTGGCTCCTTGTATCGGGGACTGATCGGTTTCCGATCGGGTTCTGGTCCGGCGCTCGCCGAAGCGGTGGCGCCGCGTGCAAAGCCTAGCCACCGCCCGGCGCCCCACCGTCGATCAATCGGGTGGCGAAGCACCCCCGCGCATCAGGTATTGTTTACGTCGTTGCCAGCGAGCACCGCCACCGAGCGGGGCCCGGGGCAGCGAACCCAAGGCGGTGTGCCCGAGCGGCCAAAGGGAGCAGACTGTAAATCTGCCGGCTTCGCCTTCCCAGGTTCGAATCCTGGCGCCGCCACACTTGGGGGAAGCCCCCTCCGGATTCCGGAGGGGGCTTCGTCGTGTTCCAGGCTCTTCGGTGGCGCCCGCCCTCAGGGCCCGCGTCAGCCCTTTAGGCGCTCCCCGGCCCCTGGGGCCCCACCCCTCGACGTTCCGGCCCTCTCGGGGCCGCACGCGGCCGTCCCGCCCCTGTGTGGCGGGCCCTCCGTCGCTCCGTGGCTCTGTGCAACCAGCACCCTTGTGTGACGCATGGTGCAGCTTTAGGGTGAACCGCCTTATTGCATACGGGTGTTCGAGCCCGAGGGGGCGAGGGGGAGGCATGGAGATCAAGAAGACCGTGATCCGTGAGGAAGAACGCACCAACCGCAGGCCGGCCATCATGGAGAAGCGGCCGACCCGCTGAGCTATCAAGAAGAGGGCGGCATGCGCGTTCAGCTGGTGACCATGCCCTGGCACCCGATCGATCTGCCCTCTCTTCAGGTGGGCCTGCTGCACCAGCTGCTGCGGCAGGTCCGCCCCGGCGACGAGGTGCGCGAGTTCCACGGCTCACTGCGCTGGGCGGAGTTCCTGCTCGCCCGCACCGAGGGCCGGCTGCGCCCCGGTGACTACGAAGCGATCGGCAGCGACTCGATCTTCCACGGGCTCGGCGACTGGGTCTTCTCCGGAGTGCTCTACGAGGACGAGAACTGGGGCGTCGAAAAGCTCCACACGTACGCGCGCGGGCGCCGGCTCTGTGCCGACACGCTCGACACCGTCTCCCGGATGCGGGAGCACGCCGCCGCGTACATCGAGCGGTGCGCGGACGAGGTGCTCGCCCACGACCCCGATGTCGCCGGGTTCACCAGCACCTTCATGCAGAACGTGCCCTCCCTCGCCCTCGCCCGGGAACTCAAACGCCGCCGCCCCGGCCTCACCGTCGTCTTCGGCGGCAGCAACTGCGACGGCCCCATGGGCCACGCCCTGCACCGCAACCATCCCTACGTCGACCATGTGGTGCGCGGCGAGGGGGAGTACGCCTTCCCCGCCCTCCTGGCCCACCTGGACGCGGGGACGGCCCCCGACGACGTACCGGGCCTGTGCTGGTGGGACGGCTCCCAGAAGCCCGCGGTGTCCCGTGCCAACACCGAGACCCGCCGCACCGTGGCTCCCGCCGACATCCCCTCGCCCGACTACGACCAGTGGCAGGCGGAGATCGAGGCCTCGCCGGTCATCGAGTACGTGTACCCGAAACTGGTCGTCGAAGGGGCCCGCGGCTGCTGGTGGGGCGAGAAGCACCATTGCACCTTCTGCGGGCTCAACGGCACCGCCATGGCCTTCCGGTCCAAACCTGGCGAGCGCCTGTGGAGCGAGATCGACCGGCTGGTGCGCCGCCACCGCCTCCTCGACGTCGTCACCGTCGACAACATCATCGACATGGCGTACTTCAAGGATTTCCTGCCGCGCGCGGCCCAGAGCGGCTGGGACCTGCGCATGCACTACGAAGTGAAGTCCAACCTCAGCCGGGAACAGATCGCCCTGCTCGGCGAGGCCGGAGCGGTCCTGCTCCAGCCCGGCATCGAGAGCCTCAGTGACCGCGTCCTCGCCCTCATGGACAAAGGCGTCACCGGCGCCCGCAACATCCGTACGCTGCGTGAGTTCGACAACCACGCGATCACCTGCACGTGGAACTACCTCTACGGCTTCCCGGGCGAGACCGCGGAGGACTACGCGCGCGTGCTCGACCAGATGCCGGCCCTCGTCCACCTCCAGCCGCCCGGCGGCGCCCACCGCATCCAGCTGGAACGCTTCAGCCCGCACTTCACGAACCCCGCCCTCGGCTTCGCCGCACGCCGCCCCGCCGAGATGTACGGCCATGTCTACGACCTGCCGGAAGACGAACTCGCCGACCTGGTCTACCTGTTCGACACCGAGGACGCCGGTATCGGCGGGGACGTGGAGAGGCGGCTCCTGGAAGCCGTCGCACAGTGGCGGGCCGGGCACGGCATGTCCTCCCTCGTCGTGGAGGAGACGGGCGACGACAAGGACGCCCTCCTGGTACGCGACCGGCGGCACGGCTGGCCGCACCGCACCTACTGGTTCAACGGCTGGCAGGCCGCCGCCCTGCGTCACCTGGAGGAGGGCCGCACCGAACCCGCCCTCCACCGCAGACTGACCGCAGACGGCCACGAGGTCCCCGCCGAGGAGGTACACGGATGGCTCGCCGACGCCCTCGCGCTCGGCCTGCTCTTCCGCGACGGCCGCACGTACGTCTCCCTGCCGACCCGGACCGTACCGATCCGCGTCGACCGCGAGATCGGCGCCGTACCGGCCGAACCGCTGTCGGCAGCACAGGAGTTCGCCTCCACGTCCGGGACGGTGACCGGATGACCGGCCATGCGGACCTACCGCGAACCGTCCCCCACCGCATCCAAGGCACCGACGTCCACGTGGCCGAGCCGCTGCCGCTGACACTGCCGCTGCCAGGAGGCTCGGGCGGGGACAGGGACGGGGATGGAGACGGGGACGGCGGCTCGTATGCGGAGGGCCGCGCCACCACCCAAGCCGTCCAGTTCCTGCGCGAGTGCCTGAGCCACGGGCTGCGTGTTACGTATGACGTCGCACGGCCCGCCAGGCGCCCCGAGCCCGACTCCACGCCTGATACGTATAACCTCCACGCGCTCAATCTCCGCGCTCTGCGTCATCTACCACCGCCCGCCGAACACCCGGAAGAGCACGCCGAGTTGACGGCCTGGCGGACGGGACACGCCTACGGGATGCTCTACCACCGCCGAGGCCCCGACTTCGTCACCGTCATGGACCGCAGGGAACGCCCCGCCTCGGTCCGCTTCACCCTCGACCACCCCGACCTCCTGGGCGCCTTCGACGCGCTGCACGAGGCCACGCCGCTCGACGCGCTCACGCCCGTGCAGCGAGAGGCGGCCGAACTGCTCGCCGCCGAACGGCTCGTGCTGATCGCCGACGGCTGGGCGGTGGCGCTGCCGCCACGGCTGCGCCGCTGGCCCGTGCCGTGCACCGGGATCTGACGGGTGAGTACGGGCACGGACACGGGGACGGCGGACGACAGCTCCCTGTGGCGGCACCGTCCGTTCCTGCTGCTCTGCGGCGAGCAGATCGCCAGTTCGCTGGGGCGGCAGATCACCGCCCTGGCCCTGGCGCTGCTGGCAGTGACGGGCCTGGACGCGGGACCGTTCGGAGCGGCCTCGGTGCTCGCCCTGACGTACCTGCCCGGCGCCGTGCTGAGCCCGCTCGCCGGGGTCCTCGTCGACCGGGTGCGCCTGCGGAACCTGCTCGCCGCGCTCACCCTTGCGCAGGCCCTCGTCGTCGGGTCCGTCCCGGCCGCGCACACGGCGGGGCACCTGACCCGCGGGCATCTGTACCTCGTCGCCGCCGTCTCCGGCGCCCTGACCTTCACTCTCTCGGTGGCACTCCAGGCGGCGCTGCCCCGCGTCGTCCCGCCCGGCCGGCTGCTCGGCGCCAACTCCGCGCTGACGGCGGCCCGGACGAGCGGGCAGATCGGCGGCCCCGCGCTCGGCGGCGTCCTGGCCGGCTTCGCCGGTCCGGCCCCGGCCCTGTTCGCGGGCAGCGCGGCCTACACGGCGGAGGCACTCCTCGTGCTCACCCTGCCGGCCGCGCTCAACATACGGGGGACGCACAGCAACGACTCTCCCCTGGACGCCCTGCGCTCGGGTCTTGCCGTCGTCCGTACCCATCCGCGTCTGCGCCGCATGGTCGCGTCCGGCGCGGGCCTCAACCTCGGCAGCGGCGCCGCCACCGCCCTCTACGTCTTCTATGCGGCTCGTGAACTGCGCCTGCACGCTTGGCAGGTAGGGGCCACATACGCCGTCTACAGTGCGGCCACGGTCATAGGCGCGCTGCTCGCCGGACGGTTCGCCCGCACCACGGGGCTGTGGCACGCCACCCAGGTGTGCGGCCTGGTCGCCGGCGCCGCGGTCTTCCTGATCCCGGCCGCTTCGCTCGGCCCCGCGTTCGTGCTGCTGCTCGCCTACCAAGTCATCTACGGGCTCTCCGGCACCGTCTGGATGATCTCCATGACGACGACGCAACAACAGTTCACCCCGGACGAGTTGCAGGGCAGGGTCGCCGGGCTGGTGCAGGCCGTACTGCTGGCGACCGTGCCGGCCGGGGCGTTCGCGGGCGGCGCGCTGGCCGCCTGGTTCGGCAATGTGCCGGTCCTGCTGGGCGCGGCGACGGCCGCACTTGCCTCGGCGGCAACCCTCTGGGCGCCGGTACGGACCACCGCGGCCGCTGCGACGGGTGCGGCGGCTCCAGCGGGATCACTGGGCTCGGCGGGGTCGCCCAGGTCGGAGTCACACAGCGCCGACCACGCGGGCCCGTCGGGGCCAGTGAACCCGTGGGCTCAGGCGGCCCTGACTGATCCTGCGGAGTCACGCGGCCCTGACCATGCAGGCTCGTCGGGGTCGGCGAACCCGCTGGCCCAGACAGCCCCGTCAGACCCTGCGGAGTCACACGGCGGCCGCGCCGACCACCCACCCACGATGAGCCCGTGAACCCGAAGCCCGAGGGGCCAGGCGGTCCTGACAGACCCCGTGGCCCCCATGACCCGGGCTGGCCGCCGGGCTCGCCCGGAGACCTCCCGAGACGGCCCTGACGGACTGGGAGGCCGCAACTGCGCGCGGGTCCACCGTGTGCCCGGTCCGATCACGACGCAGACTTGACCCATGTCTTCGCCATCCACGTCGACCGCGTCCGCAGCCTCCCGCCGCCGCACCTGCCCCGAGTGCCGACGCGACATCGCCGTCGTCGGCGGCCGCTTCGCCCGCCACGACCCACCGGGGGCCCGCGCCGCGGGCGAGCTGGTCTCCTGCCCCGGCTCCCGCCGCAGGGCGCAGCTCGGCGCGGTGCAGGACACGCTGGACGGCTACGCGGTCCCCCGCGTGCCCGGGCAGCTGCCGCTCTTCTGAGTTCGGGCCTCTACGGAGCTGCACCGTCCGACGCGTGCCCGGGCAGCCACCGCTCTTCTGAATTCCGGCCCCCTACGAGAGCGGGGCCGGCCTTCAGCGGCGTACGGGGATGACTCAGTTCCCGGCGACCGACTTCACGGCCACCGTCACCGGCGCCGAACCAGAGACCAGTTCGAGCGTCAGGCCCGCCGTGGCGGGGGTGTCCACCAGCTCGGCGATGACCGCGGCCACATCGTCACGCGGAACCGATCCGCGCCCGGTCGAGGCCTCCAGGCGGACCAGTCCGGTGCCCGCGTCGTCGGTGAGGGACCCGGGCCGCAGGATGGTCCAGTCCAGGCCCGTGCGGCGGCGTACGTCGTCGTCGGCCGCGCCCTTGGCACGCAGGTACACGTCGAAGATCTCGTCGCCCTGGTGCGCGGAGTCCGCGCCCATCGACGAGATCACGATGTACCGGCGCACCCCGGCCCGCTCCGCCGCGTCGGCGAAGAGCACGGCGGCGTCCCGGTCGACGGTGTCCTTACGGGCGGTGCCGCTGCCCGGCCCCGCGCCCGCCGCGAAGACGGCCGCGTCCGCCCCCTGGAGGTGCGCCGCGACCTCCTCCACGGACGCCGACTCCAAGTCGCACAGCACCGGCTCCGCACCGGCGGCGCGCAGATCGTCGCCCTGCTCGGGGTTGCGAATGATCCCCGCTGCTTCGTCACCGCGCGCGGAGAGCACCCGCTCCAGCCGCAGCGCGATCTGACCGTGACCTCCTGCAATGACAATGCGCATGCTTCCGACCGTACGCCCGGCGACGGCAGTTCACCGCGCAACCACCTCCGGGGCTCGCCGCCCGACCGCCCGTCTCGCCCCGCCCGTACATGTGGCGCGCTAAGCCGGGCCGCCTCCCTCGTACTTGGCCGTCCTTCCTTGCCGGGGCAGATCGAGCGCCACGGCGGCCGCGGAGTCGCAGTACTCCCGTACGGCGCTGGTCCGCGCCACCACCCGCCCCCGGTGCACGACGATGCGGCTGTAGGCGAGCGACAACGCGGCGGACAGCCGTTCGCCGCGTACCGCGAGCAGCTCCGCGGGGAAGCCCGCCTCCAGGCGCACCTCCGGCAGCCCCATCGCCGCCCTGGCCGCCGAACTCACCGCTTCGTACGCGTCCTCGGCCCGTAGCCCGTGACGGGAGGCCAGCAGGTAGGCGGCCTCCAGAGGGTCGCCCCGGCCCACCGGGTTCGACAGGTCCCGCAGGGCCCCGCTGCCCGCCGCCACGCGCACCCCGGCCGCGCGCAGCAGGCGGACCGGCGCGACGTCCCGGCTGTCCACCCCCGCGCAGCCGCTCTGCGGCAGGCACACGGCCATCACCCCGGCCGAGGCGAGCCGGTCCACGGTGCGTCGCGCCGCCTCGCCCTGCACCCGCGCGAGGCCGCCCAGAGGTCCCACGACGACCCCGGAACGCAGCCCGGCCGCGGCCGCCGCGAGCCGGCCGAGCCGTACCGGGTCGGCCCCGTCCGTGTGCAGGTCCACCGGGCAGCCGTGCTCGGCGGCGACCTCAAGTACCGCCTCTACGTAACCGGTCGGGTCGGGGTCCAGGTCGGGGCAACCGCCTACTACGGATGCGCCCATCTTCACCGCGTCCCGCAACATCGCGAGCCCGTCCGCCCCGGCGAGGCCGGTCAGCAACCGGGGCATCGCCACCGTCCGCAGATCCGCGAGCCCCACCAGCGAACGCCGCGCCTTCAGGGCGGCCTCCATCGAACCGAGCCCCTCCATGTCGCCGATCCGCACATGGGAGCGCAACGCGGTGGCACCGTGCCCGAGTTGCAGCAGCGCGGACTCGGTGGCGCGCCGCTGGACGTCCCCGGCGTCGTAGGAGACGGGTCCGTCGCAGTCGGCGGACAGGGCCGTGTCGCCGTGGGCGTGCGGCTCGGCGGGGGCGGGCAGCAGGAGGTAGCCGGAGAGGTCCACGCGCGCGGTGCGGGCGGTCAGGCTGCCGACCGTGCCGACCGCCTCGATGCGCCCGCCGCCCAGCCGCACGTCCACGGTCCTGCCGTCGGCGAGCCGGGCGCCGCACAGCAACAGGCCGGAGCCGTCGGGCGCGTCGCCTGGAGAGCCGGGGGAGCCGGGGGAGGGGGGCTGCTGAGGCGGGGTGTCGGGCATCGCGCTCCAGAGGGCTCGTCGGACTCGTGCTGCGGGCAAGATCACGCAGGGGTGGGACGAGCCTAGGACGGCGGCGAGGGAGCTTCACGGAGGCCGAATTAGTCGTACAGATGGGGTCCGTGAGGCGGCCGCGTCACGGACCCCAAACGGATTTGGGCGTCGGCGCGCAACCGTGTAATGTCTTCATCGCTCGCCCCAATAGCTCAGTCGGTAGAGCGTCTCCATGGTAAGGAGAAGGTCTGCGGTTCGATTCCGCATTGGGGCTCTGGTGTGAAGTTCCCTCACCTCCGGGTGAGGGGTCATCGCATCACAGCGGTGTAGCTCAGTCGGTAGAGCAAGCGGCTCATAATCGCTGTGTCACCGGTTCAAGTCCGGTCACCGCTACTGACAGTAGCCGATTGTGGGGTCTGTCCTTCGGTCGGCTACTCTTTTATGCGTTGAACCTGTCCCATCCGTTCGTCAAGGAGCACTCACGTGGCTGCCACAGACGTCCGCCCGAAGATCACGCTGGCCTGCGTGGAGTGCAAGGAGCGGAACTACATCACCAAGAAGAACCGGCGTAACGACCCGGACCGACTGGAGATGAAGAAGCACTGCCCGCGTTGCAACGCGCACACCGCGCACCGCGAAACGCGATAAATCAGGCTTGTACTCGAGGCCGTCCCCGTAAGGGGGCGGCCTCGAGTCGTTGACACACCCAGGAGGTGCCGAGTCCATGGCGCTCGACCAGTCCTTCGTGGGGCGGACCTACCCGCCCACCGCCCCGTACGAGGTCGGCCGGGAGAAGATCCGTGAGTTCGCCGAGGCCGTGGGGGACGCCAACCCCGCCTACGTCGACCGCGAGGCCGCCCAGCGACTCGGCCACGTGGACGTGATCGCCCCGCCCACCTTCGTCTTCGCGATCTCCTTCAAGGCCGCCGGCGACGTCGTGCACGACCCGGAGCTGGGGCTCGACTACAGCCGCGTCGTCCACGGCGACCAGAAGTTCGCCTATACGCGCCCGGTGCGCGCGGGCGACAAGTTGACGGTCACCTCGACGATCGAGGGCATCAAGTCCCTCGCGGGCAACGACATCATCGACGTCCGCGGCGAGGTCCACGACGAGGCGGGCGAGCACGTCGTGACCGCCTGGACCAAACTCGTCTCGCGCGCCGCTGAGGGGGCCTGACCATGGCGACGACCATCAAGTACGCGGACGTCGAGGTCGGCACCGAGCTGCCGGCGCAGACCTTCCCCGTGACCCGCGCCACCCTCGTCCAGTACGCGGGCGCCTCCGGTGACTTCAACCCGATCCACTGGAACGAGAAGTTCGCCGTCGAGGTCGGCCTGCCGGACGTGATCGCGCACGGCATGTTCACCATGGCCGAGGCGATCCGCGTCGTCACCGACTGGACCGGCGACCCGGCCGCCGTCGTCGAGTACGGTGTGCGCTTCACCAAGCCGGTCGTCGTCCCGAACGACGACAAGGGCGCCGAGATCGCGGTCAGTGCCAAGGTCGCGGCCAAGCTCGACGACAACCGCGTCCGGGTCGACCTGACCGCCATGAGCGCGGGCCAGAAGGTCCTCGGAATGTCGCGGGCGGTCGTGCAGCTCGCTTAGCAGGGGCCGACCGGCCGCTACGTAGCAGAGAGTAAGGGGCGTCCTCCCGGAGGACGCCCCTTACGTGTGCTCTTGCGCACACTCGTCAGAGTGCACGCGGCCCCTTGACCCAGGTAGTGATTGGCCACTAACTTAGCCGCATGGTCAGGATGAGTGCCGAGGAGCGGCGCGAGAGCGTCATTCGTGCGGCGATGATCGAATTTGCCCGCGGTGGCTACAAGGGGACGTCCACCGAGGCGATCGCCAAGCGCGTCGGGGTGTCGCAGCCCTACCTCTTCCGGCTCTTCCCGGACAAGGAGGCCATCTTCCTCGCGGCGGCCTGGCGCTGTTGCGAACGGACCACCGAGGTGTTCCGCACGGCGTCCGAGGGGCTCGAAGGTGAAGCCGCCCTGCACGCGATGGGGGCGGCGTACCAGGCGCTCATCGCCGACGAGCCCGAAGTGCTGCTCATGCAGATGCAGATGTACGTCGCCGTGGCCTCGGCGGAGGCCGGGGGGGACCGGGAGTTCGGAGAGACGCTGCGGGCCGGCTGGATGGAGATGTACGACACCACCCGCCTCGCGCTGGGGGCGGACGTCGGTGACACCACCCAGTTCCTCGCCTACGGCATGCTCGTCAATGTCCTGGTCTCCATGGGCTTCCCGCCCGACCACCGGGTCTGGACCGGCTTCTACGAGTCGGTGCAGCCGGGGAAGTGAACCCGCGCACCACCACGGTGCGCATCTGCTCGGCCAGAGAAGTTAGTCATCAATAACTAACCATCGATCGCTGGGGGAACCGATGTCAGCAGCACAGCCACACCCGTCCGCACCGCGCGGGGGAGCCGTATGGGCCCTCGTCATCACCAGCGTCGCCGGCTTCATGGCGGCGCTCGACAACCTCGTCGTCACCACCGCCCTGCCCTCCATCCGCACGGACCTCGGCGGCGCCCTCGACGACCTGGAGTGGACGGTCAGCGCCTACACGCTCACCTTCGCCGTGCTGCTGATGTTCGGCGCGGCGCTCGGCGACCGGTTCGGCCGCAGGCGCCTCTTCCTGGTCGGCCTGACCGTGTTCACCGGGGCCTCGGCCGCCGCGGCCCTCGCCACCGGTATCGAGCCGCTCATCGCGGCCCGCGCGGTCCAGGGCGTCGGCGCCGCGATCATGATGCCGCTGACGCTGACCCTGCTGACCGCGGCCGTCCCGGCGGCCAGGCGCGGGATGGCGTACGGCATCTGGGGCGCGGTCAACGGCCTCGCCGTCGCCTCCGGACCGCTCATCGGCGGCAGCCTCACCGAGCACGTCTCCTGGCACTGGATCTTCTGGCTGAACGTTCCGCTGGGCCTCGCGCTGCTGCCCCTCGCCCGGCTGCGCCTGAGCGAGTCCTACGGCTCCGGCGCGCGCCTGGACGTCGTCGGCACCCTGCTCGCCAGCGGCGGCCTCTTCGGCATCGTGTACGCCCTGGTGCGGGCGCCCCGCGACGGATGGAGCAGCCCGGTCGTCCTGATGGGCCTCTTCGCCGGGAGCGCGCTGCTGGCCGGATTCGTCCGCCACGGCATCCACGGCAAGAACCCCATGCTTCCCATGCGGCTGTTCCGCTCCCGCGCCTTCGCCGGCATCAACGCCGCGAGCCTGCTGATGTTCCTCGGCATGTTCGGGTCGATCTTCCTGCTCAGCCAGTTCATGCAGGGCGTGCTCGGCTACTCGCCGACCGAGGCGGGCCTGCGGATGCTGCCGTGGACCGGGATGCCGATGCTCATCGCGCCGGTCGCCGGATACCTCGCCGACCGGATCGGCGGCCGCCCGGTCGTCGCCAGCGGCCTGTTCCTCCAGGCCCTCGGGCTCGCGTACTACGCCCTGACGGTCGCGACCGACGTCTCCTACACCGCCCAGCTGCCCGCGCTCATCATCAGCGGCGTCGGGATGTCCCTGTACTTCGCGCCCGCCTCCCACCTGGTCATGTCCAGCGTCCGGCCGCACGAGCAGGGCATCGCCTCCGGTTCCAACAACGCCCTGCGCGAGGTCGGCGGCGCCCTCGGCATCGCGGTGATGTCCTCGATCTTCGCGGCGCAGGGCGCCTACGACTCCGCGCAGCACTTCGTGGACGGCATACGGCCCGCCTTGTGGGTGGGGGCCGCGGCGGTCGCCGTCGCCGGTGCCGCCACGCTCTGCATCCCGCGACGGACCACCACAGAGGCGGAGCCGGACGTCGAACCGGCTCTCGTCCTGGAAAACGCCTGACATCCGTACGCACCCGACCTGACACCCGTGCGCACTGAAAGGGACCACTCGTGCCGACCTTGCCCTGGACCGTGCCGAACACCCCACCCGCGCGCGCGAAGGCCACCGTCTTCGCCTCCCGCTTCGAGACCCGCACCCTGTGGGGCGCCCTGTACTTCTTCTTCCATACGCCCACGGTCTGGCGCCAGGTGAGCCGCGCCCCCGGCGCCTACGGGGCGAGCCTGAAGGCGCAGCCCCTGAAGCGCACGTTCTGGACCCTCTCCGCCTGGGAGTCGCCCCAGGCGCTGAAGGACTTCGCCGCCCGCGCGCCGCACGGGCCCGTCGCGGCCGGACTGCGCGGGCAGATGCGGTCCGTCACCTACCGCACGTGGCAGGCATCGGCCGAGGAGCTGCCGGTCGGCTGGAAGGACGCCATGCGGCGCTTCCCGTGACCCCCGGCCCACCGCCCGTGCCTCCGGGCCCGGGGACGGCCCCGTCCGAGCGGCGGGGCCGTTCTCGTACCCTGGGGCGCGTGCAGGAACTCCACGACGCTCCCCTCGCCCCCCTGACCACCTTCCGGCTCGGCGGTCCCGCCACCCGGCTGCTGACCGCCACGACCGACGCGGACGTGATCGACGCCGTGCGCGAGGCCGACGCCGCCGGCACCCCGCTGCTGATCATCGGCGGCGGCAGCAACCTCGTCATCGGCGACCAGGGCTTCGCGGGCACCGCCCTGCGCATCGCCACCAAGGGCTGCACCCTCGACGGCACGAAGCTGGAGCTGGCGGCCGGCGAGGTCTGGACCGACGCCGTGGAGCGCACCGTCGAGGCGGGGCTCGCGGGCATCGAGTGCCTCGCCGGCATCCCCGGCTCGGCCGGCGCGACGCCGATCCAGAACGTGGGGGCGTACGGCCAGGAGGTCTCCGCCACGATCACCGACGTGGTCGCCTATGACCGCACCACCGGCGAGACGCTGACGCTGGCCAACGCCGACTGCGCCTTCTCGTACCGCCACAGCCGCTTCAAGGCCGAACCCGACCGCTACGTGGTGCTGCGTGTGCGCTTCGAGCTGGAGGACGCGGGCGGTCTGAGCGCGCCCATCAAGTACCCGGAGACCGCCCGCACCCTCGGTGTCGAGGCCGGGGACCGGGTGCCCGCCGCGACCGCGCGCGAGACCGTCCTGAAGCTGCGCGCGGGCAAGGGCATGGTGCTCGACCCCGAGGACCACGACACCTGGTCGGCCGGCTCGTTCTTCACCAACCCGATCCTCACGGAGGCGGAGTTCGCCGCCTTCCGCGCCCGCGTGGCCGAGCGGCTCGGCCCCGACGCGACGGCGCCCGCGTTCCCGGCGGGCGAGGGGCTCACGAAGACCTCGGCGGCCTGGCTCATCGACAAGGCGGGCTTCACCAAGGGGTACGGGACCGGCCCGGCCCGCATCTCCACCAAGCACACCCTCGCCCTGACCAACCGCGGCGCGGCCACCACCGAGGACCTGCTCGCCCTGGCCCGCGAGGTCGTGGCGGGCGTCCGGGACGCCTTCGGCGTGACCCTGGTCAACGAGCCGGTCACCGTCGGCGCCCACCTCTGAGAAGCCCCGGCGGCGTGACAGCGCCTAGTAGGCGACCCCGACGCCCTGCTTGACCGTCGCCGGGTCGTCCACCATGGCCAGCATCGCGTGCGCCACGTCCGCGCGGGAGATGAAGCGGCCCGAGCGCGGGAACCCGCCCACGACCTTCCGGTAGGAGCCCGACAGCGGCTTGTCCTGCAGCCGCGGCGGGCGCACCGAGGTCCAGTCGGTGGCGCTGCGCGCCAGCTCCGCCTCCATGGCGGCCAGATCGACGTAGATGTTCTTCAGGAGCGCGTCGACCACCTTCATCGCCGCGCGGTCCCGCAGCGGCTGGTGCGCGGGCTGCGGGCCGACGGGCGCCGCGCTGACCACCACGAGCCGGCGCACGCCCTCCGCCTCCATCGCCTTCAGGACCGAACGGGTCAGCTCCGTCGCGATCCCCGCGTCCGCGCGCTTGCGGGCGCCGAGTCCGGAGAGCACGGCGTCGCGGCCCGCGACCGCCGGACGCAGCGACGCGGGGTCCGCCAGGTCGCCGCGGAACACCTCCAGGCCCCCGCCGGCGACCGTGAACCGCGCCGGGTCCCGCACCACCGCCGTGACGTCGTGGCCGGCCGCCAGGGCCTGCCGGACGATCTCCTGCCCGATGCCGCCCGTGGCACCGAAAACCGTGAGCTTCATGGTCTACCCCCAGAGTGCGACCGCCGGTGGGTGAGTATTCACTCACCAGCTCTCGCCCTTAGAGTGAGTGAGTACTCACCCCCGCGTCAAGCATGTTGGAGGCCGCATGGACCAGAGACCGGCCCGTGTCCGCATCATCGAAGCGGCCCACGACCTCATGCGGGACATCGGCCTCGTCCGCACCACCACCAAGCAGATCGCCCTGGCCGCCGGGTGCTCGGAAGCGGCGCTCTACAAGTACTTCGCCAACAAGGAAGAGCTGTTCGTCACCGTGCTCCGCGAGCGGCTGCCGAAGCTCGGCTCGCTCTTCGGCCGGCTGCTCACCGAAAGCGCGGAGGACCCCGACCGCACCGTCGAGGAGAACCTCACCGACATCGCGCGGGAAGCGGCCCTCTTCTATGAGCAGACGTTCCCGATGGCCGCGTCCCTGTATGCGGAGCCCCAGCTGAAACGGCGCCATGAAGACGTCATGCGTGAGCTGGGCACCGGACCGCACCGGCCGATCCAAGGGCTCGACGCCTACTTGCGCGCCGAACAGCGCGCGGGCCGCATCCATGCCGAAGCCGACACGTATGCGGCCGCCTCCCTCCTCCTGGGAGCCTGCGCGCAGCGCGCCTTCGCCTACGAGATGTCCCCGGACGGCAAGCCGCCGGAGTCCGTGGACATGTTTGCGACCCGCATCGCCCGCACGCTCCTCACCGGCATCGCATAAAGTCTCCTCGTTCCAGGGGGAGGGATCTTCGATGCGTGCAGCGGTACGCCGGACGGCCGTGTCCGCGGCGGGCGCGGTGCTGGTGGCCATGGTCGCGACGGCCGGATGCAGCCGGGCGGCCCCCACCGGGGACGACAGCGCGGCCGCAACCGACGGCCAGAGCGCCTACGCCACCGTCGGCCGGCTGCCCGAGCGACTGGACTCCGACGGCACCACGGTCGTGGTCGGCTCGCCGTCGGCCGATACACGCGTGCGCCTCTACGAAGACCTGCGCTGCCCCGTGTGCGAGGAGTACGAGGTCGAGGGCGGCGGCGCGGCCCTGCGCGCGCTCGCACTGAAGGGCGAGGTCAGGACCGAGTACACCCTGGCCTCCTTCCTCGACGACCGCTTGGGCGGCGGCGGCTCCAAGCGCGCCGCCAACGCCCTGCGGGCCGCCCTGGCACAGGACAAGTTCATCGAGTTCCACGACGTCCTCTTCGCCCACCAGCCCGAAGAGGCCGTCGACGGCTACACCGACGCCTTCCTGCTGCGCATGGCGTCCCGCGTACCGGGGCTGCGCGGCAAGGAGTTCGACACGGCGGTGCGGACCATGAAGTACCGCGACTTCGTGACCGCGTCGCAGGCGGCCTACGAGCGGGACGGAGCCCGCGGAACGCCCACGTTCGCGGTCAACGGCGACGTCGTACCGGACCATCTGCGCGGCGCCATGTTCGAGCGGCAGCTGCTTCCGGTCGCGGTCCGGATGCTGGCCTCCGGGATCACACCGCCCCCGCAGGAGCCGTAGCGCTCACCCGGCCAGCCACTCGTCCACCCCGCCGAGCAGCTTCTCCTTGACCTCCACGGGCGCGGCCGAGCCGCGCACGGACTGCCGCGCCAGCTCGGCGAGTTCGGCGTCGGAGAAACCGTGGTGGCGGCGCGCGATGTCGTACTGCGCGGCCAGGCGCGAGCCGAACAGCAGCGGGTCGTCGGCGCCCAGCGCCATCGGCACCCCGGCCTCGAAGAGGGTGCGCAGCGGCACGTCACCGGGCTTCTCGTAGACGCCGAGCGCCACGTTCGAGGCCGGGCACACCTCGCAGGTCACCCCGCGGTCCGCGAGCCGCTTCAGCAGCCGCGGGTCCTCCGCGGCCCGCACCCCGTGCCCGATCCGGGTGGCGTCCAGATCGTCGAGGCAGTCCCGCACGGACGCCGGACCGGTCAGCTCGCCGCCGTGCGGCGCCGACAGCAGACCGCCCTCGCGCGCGATGTGGAAGGCCCGGTCGAAGTCGCGCGCCATGCCGCGCCGTTCGTCGTTGGAGAGCCCGAACCCGACGATGCCCCGGTCCGCGTAGCGCACGGCGAGACGCGCCAGGGTACGGGCGTCCAGCGGGTGCTTCATGCGGTTGGCGGCGACCAGGACGCGCATCCCGAGCCCGGTCTCCCGCGAGGCCCGGTCGACGGCGTCGAGGATGACCTCCATCGCGGCGATCAGCCCCCCGAGGCGCGGCGCGTACGACGTCGGGTCGACCTGGATCTCCAGCCACCCCGACCCGTCCGCGATGTCCTCCTCCGCGGCCTCCCGTACCAGGCGCTGAATGTCCTCGGGAGCCCGCAGACAGGAACGCGCCGCGTCGTAGAGCCGCTGGAAACGGAACCAGCCGCGCTCGTCCGTGGCCCGCAGCTTCGGCGGTTCGGCGCCGGTCAGCGCGTCGGGCAGCCGCACGCCGTACTTGTCGGCGAGTTCGAGCAGGGTCGTGGGCCGCATCGACCCGGTGAAGTGCAGATGCAGATGGGCCTTGGGCAGCTGATGTACGTCACGTCCTACACGCTCCATCCCAAGATCTTGCCGTACACACATGTCGTACTGGTAGCGCCTGTCTTCGTTCGGGGCCCCGCCCGAACGAAGAAACGGGCCGCCTCCGTAAGGAAGCGGCCCGTTCCGGCGCGGCGTACGGCAGTGGATCAGTCCTGCGCCTCGGTCAGCAGCTTCTGGATGCGCGAGACGCCCTCGACGAGGTCCCCGTCGCCCAGCGCGTACGAGAGCCGCAGGTAACCCGGGGTACCGAAGGCCTCGCCCGGAACGACCGCGACCTCGGCCTCCTCCAGGATCAGCGCCGCGAGTTCGACGGAGTCCTGCGGGCGCTTGCCGCGGATCTCCTTGCCGAGCAGCCCCTTCACGGACGGGTACGCGTAGAAGGCACCCTCCGGCTCCGGGCAGACGACGCCGTCGATCTCGTTGAGCATCCGCACGATCGTCTTACGACGCCGGTCGAAGGCCTCGCGCATCTCCTCGACGGCCGTCAGGTCGCCGGAGACGGCGGCGAGCGCGGCCGCCTGCGCCACGTTGGAGACGTTCGACGTGGCGTGCGACTGGAGGTTCGTCGCGGCCTTCACCACGTCCCTGGGGCCGATGATCCAGCCCACGCGCCAGCCGGTCATCGCGTACGTCTTCGCGACACCGTTCACGACGATGCACTTGTCGCGCAGCTCCGGGAGGATCGCCGGCAGCGACGTGAACGTCGCGTCCCCGTAGACGAGGTGCTCGTAGATCTCGTCCGTCATGACCCACAGGCCGTGCTCCACGGCCCAGCGGCCGATCGCCTCGGCGTCGGCCTCGCTGTACACCGCGCCCGTCGGGTTCGACGGCGAGACGAAGAGCACGACCTTCGTGCGCTCGGTGCGGGCGGCCTCCAGCTGCTCGACGGAGACGCGGTAGCCGGTCGTCTCGTCGGCCACGACCTCCACCGGCACACCGCCGGCGAGCCGGATCGACTCCGGGTAGGTCGTCCAGTACGGCGCCGGGACGATGACCTCGTCACCCGGGTCGAGGATCGCGGCGAACGCCTCGTAGATGGCCTGCTTGCCGCCGTTGGTCACCAGGATCTGCGAGGCGTCGACCTCGTAGCCGGAGTCACGCAGCGTCTTCGCGGCGATCGCTGCCTTCAGCTCGGGCAGGCCGCCGGCCGGCGTGTAGCGGTGGAACTTCGGGTTCTTGCACGCCTCGATGGCGGCCTCGACCACATAGCCGGGCGTCGGGAAGTCGGGTTCACCGGCGCCGAAGCCGATCACCGGGCGCCCGGCGGCCTTCAGGGCCTTGGCCTTGGCGTCGACGGCGAGGGTCGCGGACTCGGAGATGGAACCGACGCGGGCCGAGACCCGGCGCTCTGTAGGAGAGGAACCAGCAGACGGAGAAGGAGTTGCAGCGCTCATCACCCCATCGTTCCAGACCGGAAACCCGCCTGGCACACGGGTTTGGCAGACCATGAGATCCGCCCTTGATCCACAGGCGGCCCGTATCTGTTCGACGAGGGGCCGCGGAGCACGTACACTCACTGCTCGTTGGCCTTCACCGGTCGCACCTTCCAAGCGCACTCCGTGCATCTGGGCGGATGCGGTACGTTGGGGGAAACAAAGGGTCGTAGCTCAATTGGTAGAGCACTGGTCTCCAAAACCAGCGGTTGGGGGTTCAAGTCCCTCCGGCCCTGCTCACACTCCTTCGCCAGGATGTGTGCGGATTGTACGTACTGCATTGCACCGCCGTGCGGCTCAACCGGGCGCGGCACGGCCACGACCCGGAATCAGGTGAGGACGAGTGACGGACGCCGTGGGCTCCATCGACATGCCTGATGCCCAGGATGAGGCGCCGGAGTCCAAGAGGAAGGCCCGCAAGGGCGGCAAGCGCGGCAAGAAGGGCCCCTTCGGCCGCCTCGCTCTCTTCTACCGCCAGATCGTCGCGGAGCTCCGTAAGGTCGTCTGGCCGACTCGCAACCAGCTCACCACGTACACCACCGTGGTGATTGTGTTCGTCGTCATCATGATCGGCCTGGTGACCGTGATTGACTATGGGTTCAACCATCTCGTCAAGTACGTCTTCGGCTGAGCCGACAGCGGAGGGCGCCGGGACCGGCGCCCCTTTCGCATGTTCCACCCCTATGTATCCAGGAAGAAGCAGCCACAGTGTCTGACCCGAACCTGAACGAGGCGACCGAGCCCGTCGAGCCCGTTGAGGACTCGCTCGACATCGTCGAGGCGGCAGACGCCGAGGAGCCGGACCAGGCCGAAGCTGCCGACAGCGCCGCGGGCGAGCCCGCCGAGGAAGCGGCCGTCGAGGCCGACACCGACGGCGAGACCGACGCCGCTGACGACGCCAGCGCCGAGGACACCGACGCCACCGAGGACGAGGCCGACGCGGCCGAGGCCGAGGACGTCGTCGCCGAGCCCGTCGACCCGGTCGCCGCCCTCCGTGACGAGCTGCGCGGCCTGCCCGGCGAGTGGTACGTGATCCACACCTACGCGGGCTACGAGAAGCGCGTGAAGGCCAACCTCGAGCAGCGTGCCGTCTCGCTGAACGTCGAGGAGTTCATCTACCAGGCCGAGGTCCCCGAAGAGGAGATCGTCCAGATCAAGAACGGCGAGCGCAAGAACGTCCGGCAGAACAAGCTGCCCGGTTACGTTCTCGTCCGCATGGATCTGACGAACGAGTCGTGGGGCGTCGTCCGCAACACCCCCGGTGTCACCGGCTTCGTGGGCAACGCCTACGACCCGTACCCGCTGACCCTGGACGAGATCGTCAAGATGCTCGCCCCGGAGGCCGAGGAGAAGGCCGCCCGCGAGGCCGCCGAGGCCGAGGGCAAGCCGGCTCCGTCCCGCAAGGTCGAGGTCCAGGTCCTGGACTTCGAGGTGGGCGACTCGGTCACCGTCACCGACGGCCCCTTCGCGACGCTGCAGGCGACGATCAACGAGATCAACGCCGACTCGAAGAAGGTCAAGGGCCTCGTCGAGATCTTCGGCCGCGAGACCCCGGTCGAGCTGAGCTTCGACCAGATCCAGAAGAACTAGTACAACCAGCACCTTCTGGACAGACGCTTCCGAACAGGTCAGACGGGCTCTTCAAAGCCCCTCTGACCTGCTCGGTTTTTAGCTGCGCATAGATACCCGTTATCTTTGTGCGGTATGCCTCCATCCGGATGATCCGGACGATCATTCACCACGATGGCGGCTGAACACTCTCACTAAGACCCGGAGAGAGAGCACATGCCTCCCAAGAAGAAGAAGGTCACGGGGCTCATCAAGCTCCAGATCCAGGCCGGCGCTGCCAACCCGGCCCCGCCGGTCGGTCCCGCGCTGGGCCAGCACGGCGTCAACATCATGGAGTTCTGCAAGGCCTACAACGCCGCGACCGAGTCGCAGCGTGGCTGGGTCATCCCGGTGGAGATCACGGTCTACGAGGACCGCTCCTTCACCTTCATCACCAAGACCCCGCCGGCCGCGAAGATGATCCTCAAGGCCGCTGGTGTCGACAAGGGCTCCGGCGAGCCGCACAAGACCAAGGTCGCGAAGATCACCGACGCGCAGGTCCGCGAGATCGCCACGACGAAGATGCCCGACCTCAACGCCAATGACCTGGACGCCGCGTCCAAGATCATCGCCGGCACCGCCCGTTCCATGGGCATCACGGTCGAGGGCTGACCCCACCCCCGTAGGACGAACCGTGGAAGGGCCTGCTCGGCCCGGACCACGACTCCTCAGAACACACAGGAGCAGAAGTGAGCAAGCGCAGCAAGTCTCTCCGCGCTGCGGACGCCAAGATCGACGCGGACAAGCTCTACGCCCCGCTCGAGGCCGTCCGTCTCGCCAAGGAGACCTCCACGTCGAAGTTCGACGGCACCGTCGAGGTCGCCTTCCGCCTGGGCGTTGACCCGCGCAAGGCCGACCAGATGGTCCGTGGCACCGTGAACCTCCCGCACGGCACCGGCAAGACCGCCCGGGTCCTGGTCTTCGCGACCGGTGACCGTGCAGCGGCCGCGGAAGCCGCGGGCGCCGACATCGTCGGCTCCGACGAACTGATCGCGGAGATCGCGCAGGGCAACCGCCTGAACGAGTTCGACGCCGTCGTCGCCACCCCGGACCTCATGGGCAAGGTCGGCCGTCTGGGCCGCGTGCTCGGTCCCCGTGGCCTCATGCCGAACCCGAAGACCGGCACCGTGACCCCGGACGTGGTCAAGGCCGTGAACGAGATCAAGGGCGGCAAGATCGAGTTCCGCGTCGACAAGCACTCGAACCTGCACTTCATCATCGGCAAGGCGTCCTTCGACGACAGCCAGCTGGTGGAGAACTACGGCGCGGCGCTGGAGGAGATCCTCCGTCTCAAGCCGTCCGCCGCGAAGGGTCGCTACATCAAGAAGGCCGCGATCAGCACCACGATCGGCCCCGGCGTTCCGGTCGACCCGAACCGCACCCGCAACCTCCTCACCGAGGAGGACCCGGCAGCTGTCTGACCGGGGATGAGCTGAGAAGCTCGCTTGAAGTCGGCGACGGGCCCCGCACCTTCCGAGGTGCGGGGCCCGTTCCTCTTTTCCGCTCCGTCCGGGTGCGGTGCTGCGCTAGCGTCGCGGTGACCGACCGGGGGAGCGGATGGCAGCACTGACGTACGTACGACGGGCCCTGGGCGCCGCCGCGGTGTGCGCGCTGCTCGGGGCGTGCGGCGGGCAGGCGAAGGACCGGGGCGCCGTCGACGCGCTGCGCACGGCCCAGCGGAGCGTGGCCGCGGCGGGCTCGGCGCGGATCGAGGCGACGATGGACACCGGCGACCGGCTCGCCTCGCGCAGCGCGGGCACCCTGCGCTGGTCCGGCGGGGTCGAGGGCACGCTCACGGTGCGCGTCACCGGCGGCGTCCTGGCCGCCTCCACCCGGAGGCTGGGCGGCGACCCGTCCCAGACGCGCTTTCTGCCGGACGCCTACTACACGCGGATGACCGACGCCTTCGCCGCCTCGCAGGGCGGCCGGCACTGGATCCGCCACCGGTACGACGCGGACAGCGACCCGAACCCGGCCGGTTCCCTCAAGGCGCTCGCCGCCGCGGCGGACGTACGCGAGGTGGGCGAGGAGAGCGTGCGCGGCCGGCGTACCCGCCACTACCGGGGCACCGCCGGCGGACAGCGTGTCGACGTCTGGATCGACGACCGGCATCTGCTGGTGCGGCGCACCCAGCGGGCCGGTGACTTCTCCAGCACCGTCCACTATCGCGACTACGGCACCGCCGCCGGCGCCGAGCGCCCGCCCGCGCCCGACACCGTCGACCTGGCGGACGTACGAAGCGACGGGTAATCCCGGACCGATGTCCGAGGGGTCGGTTATCGTGCGATGAGTACTGGTGTTCCTAGGGGTGGGATCGAGATGACCGTTGTCGTACGACGTACCGTCGGCGCCGCTGCCGCGACCGTGCTGCTCTGTACCGGGGCCGTGGCCTGTGGGGGCGGCTCGGACCGGGCGGCCGACCAGAGCCCGCAGACGCGTACGCAGGCGACGCGGGCGCTGACCGCCGCGTACAAGAAGACCGCCGAGGCCAAGTCCGCCAAGGTCGAGATGGTGATGAAGACGCCGGCCGCGCTCGGCGCCGCGGGGAGCATGAAGATGTCCGGCACGATGGGCTGGGACCCGACGGTGATGGACATGACGATGTCCGGCTCCGCCTTCTCCTCCCTCGACCGGGACGCGCCGAAGAGCATGCGCATGGTGTGGCAGGACGACGTCATGTACATGGACGTAGGTGCCAAGGCCGCCGCCGAGATGGACGGCAAGCACTGGATGAAGATGGACCTCGGCGCCGCCGCCAAGGGGTCCGGCGACGACCAGCTCTCCCGCCAGATGACCGGCAGCCTGGACAGCATGAACCAGGACCCGGCGCAGCAGATCGCGGTCCTCCTGGACTCGCCGAACCTCAAGCACCTCGGCTCCGCCGAGATGGACGGCGTGCGGACCCAGCACTACAAGGGCAAGCTGACCGTCGACGAGATGATGGCGAAGAACGACTCGCTGAAGCTCCTCAGCAAGGCCGAGCGCGACAAGATGCTGGCGAACGTCAAGAAGGCCGGCTTCAAGGACTACGACACCGAGCTGTGGGTCAACGACGACGACCTGCCGGTCCGGATGGACGTCACCATGAACAGCGCGCAGGGCGCCGCCGAGATCTCGATGCGGTACTCGGACTACGGCGCCGCGGTCAAGGTCGACGTGCCGCCCGCCGGCCAGACCTTCGACCTCATGCAGATGCTGAAGAAGATCGGCGGCGCGCTGGGCGAGAGCGCGGGC
This sequence comes from Streptomyces sp. NPDC006552, assembly GCF_040611655.1. NCBI lineage: Bacteria > Bacillati > Actinomycetota > Actinomycetes > Kitasatosporales > Streptomycetaceae > Streptomyces > Streptomyces sp. NPDC006552. Next base: position 37,172 of record NZ_JBEXOS010000014.1, on the reverse strand, counting down.
GGCGCCGGCCTGGGTTCGGCCGCCGGCAGCGACGCCTGAGCGGATTTGCCCCGCGCCGTCCTCGTCACGTAATCTTCCACAGAAGCCAAAGACCGCTGGTCGTTGCCGTGCGCTCGTCAGAGAGTGCGGTGGCCGAAGGATCCGCTGAATTTGCGGACGACCCGCGCAGGTGTTCGTGGAAGTGCTCCCGAGTCCGCAAGGATCCGGTCGAGCTCACGCCCCGTGCGCCTGCGCCGGGGCGTTTCGTCGTCCCAGCCTCCTTTTGAGCGGTCCTCATCACCCGGAAGGAGGCCGACGCTCTATGCCGACGCCCGACAAGGCTGCCGCGGTAGCCGAGCTCACGGACAAGTTCCGCAGCTCGAACGCCGCTGTGCTGACCGAGTACCGGGGTCTCACCGTGGCCCAGCTCAAGCAGCTGCGCCGTTCGCTCGGTGAGAACTCCGAGTACGCCGTGGTGAAGAACACGCTGACCAAGATCGCGGCCAACGAGGCCGGGATCAACACGCTGGACGACCTCTTCACGGGTCCGACGGCGGTTGCCTTCGTCACCGGTGACCCGGTGGAGTCGGCGAAGGGTCTTCGTGACTTCGCCAAGGACAACCCCAACCTCGTCATCAAGGGCGGTGTCCTTGACGGCAAGGCGCTCTCCGCCGACGAGATCAAGAAGCTCGCGGACCTCGAGTCCCGCGAGGTTCTGCTCAGCAAGCTTGCCGGTGCCTTCAAGGGCAAGCAGTCTCAGGCTGCTCAGCTCTTCCAGGCGCTGCCCTCGAAGTTCGTCCGCACCGCGGAGGCGCTTCGGGTCAAGCAGGCCGAGCAGGGCGGTGCCGAGTAATTCGGCTCGCGTCATGACCCTCGCCGCCTAGGCGAAGGGTCGTAGCGGGCCGAACGTACGCCCGCCTCACATGTACACACCGGCACCAGCCGAATTAGTGGAAGGATCGCCCATCATGGCGAAGCTCAGCCAGGAAGACCTGCTCGCCCAGTTCGAGGAGATGACCCTCATCGAGCTCTCCGAGTTCGTGAAGGCGTTCGAGGAGAAGTTCGACGTCACCGCCGCCGCGGCCGTCGCCGTCGCCGGTCCCGCCGCCTCCGGCGCCCCGGCCGAGGCCGAGGCCGAGCAGGACGAGTTCGACGTCATCCTCACCGGTGCCGGCGAGAAGAAGATCCAGGTCATCAAGGTCGTGCGCGAGCTCACCTCCCTGGGCCTCAAGGAGGCCAAGGACCTCGTCGACGGCACCCCGAAGCCGGTCCTCGAGAAGGTCGCCAAGGACGCCGCCGAGAAGGCCGCCGAGTCCCTCAAGGCCGCCGGCGCCTCCGTCGAGGTCAAGTGACCTTGCGAGTCTGCTGACTCCTTTTCGGTGAAACTGCTCCTCCGGGAGCTGTAACGCCGAGGTACCGAAGGGCGATCACCCAACTGGGTGGTCGCCCTTCGGCGTTGTCTGGCGCGCAGGCCGAGGGTGCTGGGCACTGTCGGTGGCGCGGGATATGGTGATCTTCGTTGTGGCTGCGCCGCCCCTGTTCGCCAAGAGGGGGCCTTGACGAACCGCACGCAGCGCGCAATTCTCAGGACGCGTCGTCACATCGATCCGGATCCGAGGCATGGATCGGCGACGAAGAGGGCAGTAAAGAGGTGCGCTCAGCGCACAAGGCATGCCGCAGACGGTGGACGGTTGAGAACAACGAGGGTGTCAAAAAACCCGCACTGGACATCAGTGGGCCTTCTGGCTACACTGTCCCTTTGCGCTGCCTGTTAGCTGCCCCCTGCCCGTCACCAGGGGCATGCCCTCGCTTGAGCACAGTGGACTGAATCAGCCCTGACCTGGCCATCCGGCCGAGTCCGGGACGACTCTGTCGCTCTGCCCGGCTGGGACCGGTACGCGCGTAGTGAGTCCGAGCCCTCGGAAGGACCCCCTCTTGGCCGCCTCGCGCAACGCCTCGACCGCGAATACGAACAACGGCGCCAGCACCGCCCCGCTGCGCATCTCCTTTGCAAAGATCAAGGAGCCCCTCGAGGTTCCGAACCTTCTTGCGCTGCAGACCGAAAGCTTTGACTGGCTGCTCGGCAATGACGCGTGGAAGGCTCGTGTCGAGGCGGCTCTCGAAAGCGGACAGAACGTCCCCACCAAGTCCGGTCTGGAGGAGATCTTCGAGGAGATCTCCCCGATCGAGGACTTCTCCGGGTCGATGTCTCTGACCTTCCGCGACCACCGCTTCGAGCCTCCGAAGAACTCGATCGACGAGTGCAAGGAGCGCGACTTCACCTTCGCCGCCCCGCTCTTCGTCACCGCCGAGTTCACCAACAACGAGACCGGCGAGATCAAGTCCCAGACGGTCTTCATGGGCGACTTCCCGCTCATGACCAACAAGGGCACCTTCGTCATCAACGGCACCGAGCGTGTCGTGGTGTCCCAGCTGGTCCGCTCGCCGGGTGTCTACTTCGACTCCTCCATCGACAAGACGTCCGACAAGGACATCTTCTCGGCCAAGGTCATCCCCTCGCGTGGTGCCTGGCTGGAGATGGAGATCGACAAGCGCGACATGGTCGGTGTCCGCATCGACCGCAAGCGCAAGCAGTCCGTCACCGTCCTGCTCAAGGCGCTCGGTTGGACGACCGAGCAGATCCTGGAGGAGTTCGGCGAGTACGAGTCCATGCGCGCCACCCTGGAGAAGGACCACACCCAGGGCCAGGACGACGCGCTGCTCGACATCTACCGCAAGCTCCGCCCGGGCGAGCCGCCCACGCGCGAGGCCGCTCAGACGCTGCTCGAGAACCTCTACTTCAACCCCAAGCGCTACGACCTCGCGAAGGTCGGCCGCTACAAGGTGAACAAGAAGCTCGGCGCGGACGAGCCGCTGGACGCCGGCGTGCTCACCACCGACGACATCATCGCCACGATCAAGTACCTGGTGAAGCTGCACGCCGGTGAGACGGAGACGGTCGGCGAGTCCGGTCGTTCGATCATCGTCGAGACCGACGACATCGACCACTTCGGCAACCGCCGTATCCGTAACGTCGGTGAGCTCATCCAGAACCAGGTCCGTACGGGTCTCGCCCGTATGGAGCGCGTCGTGCGCGAGCGCATGACCACGCAGGACGTCGAGGCGATCACGCCGCAGACCCTGATCAACATTCGCCCGGTCGTGGCGTCGATCAAGGAGTTCTTCGGTACGTCGCAGCTGTCCCAGTTCATGGACCAGAACAACCCGCTCTCGGGCCTGACGCACAAGCGTCGTCTCAACGCCCTGGGCCCGGGTGGTCTCTCCCGTGAGCGGGCCGGCTTCGAGGTCCGTGACGTGCACCCCTCGCACTACGGCCGCATGTGCCCGATCGAGACGCCCGAAGGCCCGAACATCGGTCTGATCGGTTCGCTCGCCTCGTACGGCCGGATCAACGCGTTCGGCTTCATCGAGACGCCGTACCGCAAGGTCACCGACGGTGTCGTCGGTGACGAGGTCGACTACCTCACCGCCGACGAAGAGGACCGGTTCGTCATCGCCCAGGCCAACGCGCCGCTGAGCGATGAGTTCCGCTTCGAGGAGGCCCGCGTCCTGGTCCGCCGCCGTGGCGGAGAGGTCGACTACGTCCCCGGTGACGACGTCGACTACATGGACGTCTCGCCGCGCCAGATGGTGTCGGTCGCGACCGCCATGATCCCGTTCCTCGAGCACGACGACGCCAACCGTGCCCTCATGGGCGCGAACATGATGCGTCAGGCCGTCCCGCTCATCAAGAGCGAGGCGCCGCTCGTCGGCACCGGCATGGAGTACCGCTGCGCCACCGACGCCGGCGACGTGCTCAAGGCCGAGAAGGACGGTGTGGTCCAGGAGGTCTCCGCGGACTACATCACCATCACCAACGACGACGGCACGTACACCACGTACCGCCTGCACAAGTTCTCCCGCTCGAACCAGGGCACCTCGGTCAACCAGAAGGTTGTCGTGGACGAGGGCGCCCGCGTGATCGAGGGCCAGGTCCTGGCCGACGGTCCCGCCACCGAGAACGGCGAGATGGCGCTCGGCAAGAACCTGCTGGTCGCGTTCATGCCGTGGGAGGGTCACAACTACGAGGACGCGATCATCCTGTCGCAGCGCCTCGTGCAGGACGACGTCCTCTCCTCGATCCACATCGAGGAGCACGAGGTCGACGCCCGTGACACCAAGCTCGGCCCGGAGGAGATCACCCGGGACATCCCGAACGTCTCCGAGGAGGTCCTCGCCGACCTCGACGAGCGCGGCATCATCCGGATCGGTGCCGAGGTCGTCGCCGGCGACATCCTCGTCGGCAAGGTCACGCCCAAGGGCGAGACCGAGCTGACCCCGGAGGAGCGCCTGCTCCGCGCGATCTTCGGTGAGAAGGCGCGCGAGGTGCGCGACACCTCCCTGAAGGTGCCGCACGGTGAGATCGGCAAGGTCATCGGCGTCCGCGTCTTCGACCGTGAAGAGGGCGACGAGCTGCCGCCGGGCGTGAACCAGCTGGTCCGCGTCTACGTGGCGCAGAAGCGCAAGATCACGGACGGTGACAAGCTCGCCGGCCGCCACGGCAACAAGGGCGTCATCTCCAAGATCCTGCCCATCGAGGACATGCCGTTCCTCGAGGACGGGACGCCGGTCGACATCATCCTCAACCCGCTGGGTGTGCCGTCCCGAATGAACCCGGGACAGGTCCTGGAGATCCACCTCGGCTGGCTCGCCAGCCGCGGCTGGGACGTCTCCGGCCTCGCGGACGACTGGGCGCAGCGCCTCCAGGCCATCGAGGCCGACAAGGTCGAGCCCGGCACGAACGTCGCCACCCCGGTGTTCGACGGTGCGCGCGAGGACGAGCTGGCGGGTCTGCTCAACCACACGATCCCGAACCGCGACGGCGAGCGCATGGTGCTCCCGACCGGTAAGGCGCCGCTGTTCGACGGCCGCTCCGGCGAGCCGTTCCCGGAGCCGATCTCGGTCGGCTACATGTACATCCTCAAGCTCCACCACCTGGTCGACGACAAGCTCCACGCCCGGTCGACCGGTCCGTACTCGATGATCACCCAGCAGCCGCTGGGTGGTAAGGCCCAGTTCGGTGGCCAGCGCTTCGGTGAGATGGAGGTGTGGGCGCTGGAGGCGTACGGCGCCGCGTACGCCCTCCAGGAGCTGCTGACGATCAAGTCCGACGACGTGACCGGCCGCGTGAAGGTCTACGAGGCCATCGTCAAGGGCGAGAACATCCCCGAGCCCGGCATTCCTGAGTCCTTCAAGGTGCTCATCAAGGAAATGCAGTCCCTGTGCCTCAACGTGGAGGTGCTGTCCTCGGACGGCATGTCCATCGAGATGCGCGACACCGACGAGGACGTCTTCCGCGCAGCGGAGGAGCTCGGCATCGACCTGTCCCGGCGCGAGCCGAGCAGCGTCGAAGAGGTCTGACGGGAGTCCGGCGGGGGGCTCTCACCGAGCCCCCCGCCGACCCCGCGACCCCCGTTTCAGACCACAGACTTACAACCCTGAGAGGGATTGACGCATAGTGCTCGACGTCAACTTCTTCGATGAGCTCCGGATCGGTCTGGCCACCGCTGACGACATCCGTCAGTGGAGCCACGGCGAGGTCAAGAAGCCAGAGACCATCAACTACCGCACGCTCAAGCCGGAAAAGGACGGGCTCTTCTGCGAGAAGATCTTCGGTCCGACCCGGGACTGGGAGTGCTACTGCGGCAAGTACAAGCGTGTCCGCTTCAAGGGCATCATCTGCGAGCGCTGTGGCGTCGAGGTCACGCGCGCCAAGGTGCGCCGTGAGCGGATGGGCCACATCGAGCTCGCCGCTCCCGTCACGCACATCTGGTACTTCAAGGGCGTTCCGTCGCGTCTGGGCTACCTGCTCGACCTCGCCCCGAAGGACCTCGAGAAGGTCATCTACTTCGCCGCGTACATGATCACGTACGTGGACGAGGAGCGCCGTACCCGCGACCTGCCCTCCCTGGAGGCGCACGTCCAGGTCGAGCGTCAGCAGGTGGAGAACCGCCGCGACTCCGACCTGGAGGCCCGCGCCAAGAAGCTCGAGACCGACCTGGCCGAGCTGGAGGCCGAGGGCGCCAAGGCCGACGTGCGCCGCAAGGTGCGCGAGGGTGCCGAGCGCGAGATGAAGCAGCTGCGCGACCGTGCGCAGCGCGAGATCGACCGTCTGGACGAGGTCTGGGCGCGCTTCAAGAACCTCAAGGTCCAGGACCTGGAGGGCGACGAGCTGCTCTACCGCGAGCTGCGTGACCGCTTCGGCACGTACTTCGACGGTTCGATGGGTGCCGCGGCGCTGCAGAAGCGCCTGGAGTCCTTCGACCTCGACGAGGAGGCCGAGCGCCTCCGCGAGATCATCCGTACCGGCAAGGGCCAGAAGAAGACCCGTGCGCTCAAGCGCCTCAAGGTCGTCTCCGCGTTCCTGCAGACCTCGAACAGCCCCAAGGGCATGGTTCTGGACTGCGTGCCGGTCATCCCGCCGGACCTGCGTCCGATGGTGCAGCTGGACGGTGGCCGCTTCGCGACCTCCGACCTGAACGACCTGTACCGCCGCGTGATCAACCGCAACAACCGCCTGAAGCGCCTTCTCGACCTCGGTGCGCCCGAGATCATCGTGAACAACGAGAAGCGCATGCTCCAGGAGGCCGTCGACGCGCTCTTCGACAACGGCCGTCGTGGCCGCCCGGTCACGGGCCCCGGCAACCGTCCGCTGAAGTCGCTCTCCGACATGCTCAAGGGCAAGCAGGGCCGCTTCCGCCAGAACCTGCTCGGCAAGCGTGTGGACTACTCCGCGCGTTCCGTGATCGTCGTCGGTCCGCAGCTCAAGCTGCACCAGTGCGGTCTGCCGAAGGCGATGGCGCTTGAGCTCTTCAAGCCGTTCGTGATGAAGCGCCTGGTCGACCTGAACCACGCGCAGAACATCAAGAGCGCCAAGCGCATGGTGGAGCGCGGCCGCACGGTCGTCTACGACGTCCTCGAAGAGGTCATCGCCGAGCACCCGGTGCTGCTGAACCGTGCTCCCACCCTGCACCGCCTCGGCATCCAGGCCTTCGAGCCGCAGCTGGTCGAGGGCAAGGCCATCCAGATCCACCCGCTCGTCTGCACCGCGTTCAACGCGGACTTCGACGGTGACCAGATGGCCGTGCACCTGCCGCTCTCCGCGGAGGCGCAGGCCGAGGCCCGCATCCTGATGCTGTCCTCGAACAACATCCTCAAGCCCGCCGACGGCCGTCCGGTGACGATGCCGACCCAGGACATGGTCCTCGGTCTGTTCTTCCTCACCACCGACGGTGAGCTCCGTGACACCAAGGGCGAGGACCGCGCGTTCGGCTCCGTCGCCGAGGCGATCATGGCGTTCGACGCCGGCGAGCTGGCGCTGCAGTCGCCGGTCGACATCCGCTTCCCGGTGGGCACCATCCCGCCGCGCGGCTGGACCCCGCCGGTGGCCGAGGAGGGCGAGCCCGAGTACCAGGCGGGCGACAGCTTCCGGCTGCGTACGACCCTGGGCCGCGCGCTCTTCAACGAGCTGCTGCCCGAGGACTATCCGTTCGTCGACTACTCGGTGGGCAAGAAGCAGCTCTCCGAGATCGTCAACGACCTGGCCGAGCGCTACCCCAAGGTCATCGTGGCGGCGACGCTCGACAACCTGAAGGCGGCCGGCTTCCACTGGGCGACCCGTTCCGGCGTCACCGTGGCCATCTCCGACATCGTCGTCCCTGAGGCGAAGGTCGAGATCGTCAAGGGGTACGAGGCCCAGGACGAGAAGGTCCAGAAGCAGTACGAGCGCGGTCTCATCACGAAGGAAGAGCGCACTCAGGAGCTCATCGCGATCTGGACCAAGGCGACCAACGAGGTCGCCGAGGCGATGAACGCGAACTTCCCGAAGACCAACCCCATCTTCATGATGGTCGACTCGGGTGCCCGAGGAAACATGATGCAGATGCGCCAGATCGCCGGTATGCGCGGTCTGGTGTCGAACGCCAAGAACGAGACGATCCCGCGCCCCATCAAGGCCTCCTTCCGTGAGGGCCTGTCGGTGCTGGAGTACTTCATCTCGACGCACGGTGCTCGTAAGGGTCTGGCGGACACCGCGCTGCGTACGGCCGACTCGGGTTACCTCACCCGTCGTCTGGTCGACGTCTCGCAGGACGTCATCATTCGCGAGGAGGACTGCGGCACCGACCGCGGTCTGCGCCTCAAGATCGCCGAGCGCGGCGCCGACGGCGTGCTGCGCAAGACGGACGACGTCGAGACGAGCGTCTACGCCCGCATGCTCGCCGAGGACATCGTGGTGGACGGCAAGGTCATCGCGCCTGCCAACGTCGACCTCGGTGACGTCCTCATCGACCAGCTGGTCCTGCACGGCGTCGAGGAGGTCAAGACCCGCTCGGTCCTGACCTGTGAGTCGGCGGTCGGCACCTGTGCCTTCTGCTACGGCCGTTCGCTCGCCACCGGCAAGCTGGTCGACATCGGTGAGGCGGTCGGCATCATCGCCGCCCAGTCCATCGGTGAGCCCGGTACCCAGCTGACGATGCGTACCTTCCACACCGGTGGTGTGGCCGGTGACGACATCACCCAGGGTCTGCCCCGTGTCGTCGAGCTCTTCGAGGCCCGTACGCCGAAGGGTGTCGCCCCGATCTCCGAGTCCGCGGGCCGCGTCCGCATCGAGGAGACCGAGAAGACCAAGAAGCTCGTCGTCACCCCCGACGACGGCAGCGACGAGATCCCCTTCCCGATCTCCAAGCGTGCCCGTCTGCTGGTGGGCGAGGGCGACCACGTCGAGGTGGGCCAGAAGCTCACCGTGGGTGCCACCAACCCGCACGACGTGCTGCGCATCCTGGGTCAGCGTGCCGTCCAGGTCCACCTGGTCGGCGAGGTCCAGAAGGTCTACAACTCGCAGGGCGTGTCGATCCACGACAAGCACATCGAGATCATCATCCGGCAGATGCTGCGCCGCGTGACGATCATCGAGTCCGGCGACGCGGAGCTGCTGCCGGGCGAGCTCGTCGAGCGCTCGAAGTTCGAGACCGAGAACCGTCGTGTGGTCACCGAGGGCGGTCACCCCGCCTCCGGCCGTCCGCAGCTGATGGGTATCACCAAGGCCTCGCTGGCGACGGAATCCTGGCTGTCGGCCGCCTCCTTCCAGGAGACGACCCGAGTCCTGACGGACGCGGCGATCAACGCCAAGTCCGACAGCCTCATCGGCCTCAAGGAGAACGTCATCATCGGTAAGCTCATCCCGGCCGGTACGGGTCTGTCCCGCTACCGCAACATCCGGGTGGAGCCCACCGAGGAGGCCAAGGCCGCGATGTACTCGGCCGTCGGCTACGACGACATCGACTACTCGCCGTTCGGCACGGGCTCCGGCCAGGCCGTTCCGCTGGAGGACTACGACTACGGTCCGTACAACCAGTAAGCGGGTCGCTGCTTGAACCGCAGGGCGGTCACTCCGGGTATACCGGGGTGGCCGCCCTGCGGCGCGTTGCCGCATGATGGAGGGCACAAAAGTGTCCGGGTCCCGGGGGAGTGGTCTCGTGTCGAATTCTTCGTGGCAGCCGGCGCCCTGGCCGCCGCAGCACGGTCAGGGGCAGCAGCCGTCGATGCTGGCCGCGCACGCGGACCGGGAGCGGGCGGTGGACGTGCTGCGGGCCGGGTTCGCCGAGGGGCGGCTGCCGCAGGGGGAGTACGAGAACCGGGTCGAGCGGGCCTATCAGGCGCGGACCGTGGGCGAGCTGAGCGTGCTGGTCGCGGACCTGCCGCAGGGGCCCGTACCGCAGCAGTCGTTCCCGAGCGCGCCGGTGCCGCGGACGTTCCTGCCGGCGCCGCCGCTGCCCGCCCCGACCAACGGCAAGGCCGTGGGCGCCCTGGTGTGCGGGGTGTCGACCTTCTTCTCGGCCGGGCTCACCGGAATTCCCGCGGTGATTCTGGGGCACATGGCTCGCGGCGAGATCCGGCGGAGCCGGGAGCAGGGCGACGGGATGGCCGTCGCCGGGCTGGTGCTCGGGTGGCTCTCCGTGGTGGGCTGGGCGGTCTTCCTCATGTTCGTGGTGGTCGCCGCGGGGGCCGACGGCGGCTGAGCCGCGCCCGGCGTGTCCTGGCTGTGGGGTTTTGTTTTGACCGCAGCGTATGAGATAGGTACGCTCAGACCTTGTGCCTGGGGTGTGCCTGGGCTCGTGTGCGTGTTTTCAGCCGCACGGCGAGTCCCGATCGGTTTCCGATCAAGGTCACCGCAATCTGCCGCGTTCCCGCCCTGGTGCGGGGGTGTGCAGTATTCGACACACCCGACCGCGTGGGTCGGCGACGTTCCAGGTTAGTTTCACGATCGGCACACAGAAACCGGAGAAGTAGTGCCTACGATCCAGCAGCTGGTCCGGAAGGGCCGGCAGGACAAGGTCGAGAAGAACAAGACGCCCGCGCTCGAGGGTTCGCCCCAGCGCCGTGGCGTCTGCACGCGTGTGTTCACGACCACCCCGAAGAAGCCGAACTCGGCCCTCCGGAAGGTTGCGCGTGTGCGTCTGACCTCCGGCATCGAGGTCACGGCCTACATCCCGGGTGAGGGACACAACCTGCAGGAGCACTCCATCGTGCTCGTGCGTGGTGGCCGTGTGAAGGACCTGCCTGGTGTTCGTTACAAGATCATCCGCGGTTCCCTCGACACCCAGGGTGTCAAGAACCGCAAGCAGGCCCGCAGCCGCTACGGCGCCAAGAAGGAGAAGTAAGAATGCCTCGTAAGGGCCCCGCCCCGAAGCGCCCGGTCATCATCGACCCGGTCTACGGTTCTCCTCTGGTGACCTCCCTCATCAACAAGGTGCTGCTGAACGGCAAGCGCTCCACCGCCGAGCGCATCGTGTACGGCGCCATGGAGGGTCTGCGTGAGAAGTCGGGCAACGACCCGGTCATCACGCTGAAGCGCGCGCTGGAGAACATCAAGCCGACCCTCGAGGTCAAGTCCCGCCGTGTCGGTGGCGCCACGTACCAGGTGCCGATCGAGGTCAAGCCGGGTCGCGCCAACACCCTCGCGCTCCGCTGGCTCGTCGGCTACTCGCGTGCCCGTCGCGAGAAGACGATGACCGAGCGTCTGACGAACGAGCTGCTCGACGCCTCGAACGGCCTCGGCGCGGCCGTCAAGAAGCGCGAGGACACGCACAAGATGGCCGAGTCCAACAAGGCCTTCGCGCACTACCGCTGGTAGTCGCTACCCCCATCGAGACCGAGAGAAGACTGAAGCCTTATGGCTACCACTTCACTTGACCTTGCCAAGGTCCGCAACATCGGGATCATGGCGCACATCGACGCGGGCAAGACGACGACGACCGAGCGGATCCTGTTCTACACGGGCGTGTCGTACAAGATCGGTGAGGTCCACGACGGCGCCGCCACGATGGACTGGATGGAGCAGGAGCAGGAGCGTGGCATCACGATCACCTCTGCTGCCACCACCTGTCACTGGCCGCTCGAGAACGACGACTACACGATCAACATCATCGACACCCCGGGGCACGTCGACTTCACCGTAGAGGTGGAGCGTTCGCTGCGCGTCCTCGACGGTGCCGTCACGGTGTTCGACGGTGTCGCCGGCGTTGAGCCGCAGTCCGAGACGGTGTGGCGTCAGGCCGACCGTTACGGCGTGCCGCGCATCTGCTTCGTCAACAAGCTGGACCGCACGGGCGCCGAGTTCCACCGCTGCGTCGACATGATCGTCGACCGCCTCGGTGCGACCCCGCTCGTCATGCAGCTGCCCATCGGTGCCGAAGCCGACTTCAAGGGCGTCGTCGACCTCGTCACGATGAAGGCGTTCGTCTGGTCGGCCGAGGCCGCCAAGGGCGAGGCGTACGACATCGTCGACATCCCCGAGACGCACGTCGAGGCCGCTGCGGAGTACCGCGGCAAGCTCCTCGAGGCCGTCGCGGAGAACGACGAGGAGATGATGGAGCTGTTCCTGGAGGGCACCGAGCCCACCGTGGAGCAGCTGCACGCCGCCGTGCGTCGCATCACCATCGCCTCGGGCAAGGGCGGCGACACCACCGTCACCCCCGTCTTCTGTGGCACCGCGTTCAAGAACAAGGGCGTCCAGCCCCTGCTCGACGCCGTCGTGCGCTACCTGCCGACCCCGCTCGACGTCGAGGCCATCGAGGGCCACGACGTCAAGGACCCCGAGGTCGTCGTCAAGCGCAAGCCGTCGGACGACGAGCCGCTGGCCGCTCTCGCCTTCAAGATCATGAGCGACCCGCACCTCGGCAAGCTCACCTTCGTCCGGGTTTACTCGGGCCGCCTGGAGTCCGGCACCGCGGTGCTGAACCCCGTCAAGGGCAAGAAGGAGCGCATCGGCAAGATCTACCGCATGCACGCGAACAAGCGTGAGGAGATCGAGTCGGTGGGCGCCGGTGACATCGTCGCCGTCATGGGTCTGAAGCAGACCACCACGGGCGAGACGCTCTGTGACGACAAGCAGCAGGTCATCCTGGAGTCCATGGACTTCCCGGCGCCTGTCATCCAGGTCGCCATCGAGCCGAAGTCCAAGGGTGACCAGGAGAAGCTGGGTGTCGCCATCCAGCGTCTCTCGGAGGAGGACCCCTCCTTCCAGGTTCACTCGGACGAGGAGACCGGCCAGACCATCATCGGTGGTATGGGCGAGCTTCACCTCGAGGTGCTCGTCGACCGCATGAAGCGCGAATTCCGCGTCGAGGCGAACGTCGGCAAGCCCCAGGTCGCGTACCGCGAGACGATCCGTCGGGCCGTCGAGCGGGTGGACTACACCCACAAGAAGCAGACCGGTGGTACCGGTCAGTTCGCCAAGGTGCAGATCGCGATCGAGCCCATCGAGGGCGGCGAGGCGTCGTACGAGTTCGTGAACAAGGTCACCGGTGGCCGTATCCCGCGGGAGTACATCCCGTCGGTGGACGCCGGTGCGCAGGAGGCCATGCAGTTCGGCATCCTCGCCGGCTACGAGATGACGGGCGTCCGCGTCACGCTTCTCGACGGTGCCTACCACGAGGTCGACTCCTCCGAGCTGGCCTTCAAGATCGCCGGTTCGCAGGCCTTCAAGGAGGCCGCGCGGCAGGCGAAGCCCGTGCTGCTCGAGCCGATGATGGCCGTCGAGGTCACCACGCCCGAGGACTACATGGGCGATGTCATCGGTGACATCAACTCCCGCCGTGGCCAGATCCAGGCCATGGAGGAGCGCAGCGGTGCTCGCGTCGTGAAGGGCCTCGTGCCCCTCTCGGAGATGTTCGGCTACGTCGGAGACCTCCGCAGCAAGACGTCGGGTCGCGCAAGCTACTCAATGCAGTTCGACTCCTACGCCGAGGTTCCGCGGAACGTCGCCGAGGAGATCATCGCGAAGGCCAAGGGCGAGTAACTCACCCGAGTACACGCTTTAGGCTTGACACCATCCGCCCGGGGATCGACTCCGTAAGGCAAGATCCCTGGCGGCTGGCTTCCCAGCAAAGATCACCTGGCGCCGATGAAGCAAGGCGTACAGAACCACTCCGCAGGAGGATTCAGTGGCGAAGGCAAAGTTCGAGCGGACTAAGCCGCACGTCAACATCGGCACCATCGGTCACATCGACCACGGTAAGACGACCCTCACGGCCGCCATTACCAAGGTGCTGCACGACGCGTACCCGGACCTGAACGAGGCCTCGGCCTTCGACCAGATCGACAAGGCTCCCGAAGAGCGCCAGCGCGGTATCACCATCTCGATCGCGCACGTCGAGTACCAGACGGAGACGCGTCACTACGCGCACGTCGACTGCCCCGGGCACGCGGACTACATCAAGAACATGATCACGGGTGCCGCGCAGATGGACGGCGCCATCCTCGTGGTCGCCGCCACCGACGGCCCGATGCCGCAGACCAAGGAGCACGTGCTCCTGGCCCGCCAGGTCGGCGTTCCGTACATCGTCGTCGCCCTGAACAAGGCCGACATGGTGGACGACGAGGAGATCCTGGAGCTCGTCGAGCTCGAGGTGCGTGAGCTCCTCTCCGAGTACGAGTTCCCGGGCGACGACCTTCCGGTCGTCAAGGTCTCCGCTCTGAAGGCCCTCGAGGGCGACAAGGAGTGGGGCAACTCGGTCCTCGAGCTCATGAAGGCCGTGGACGAGAACATCCCGCAGCCCGAGCGCGACGTCGACAAGCCGTTCCTGATGCCGATCGAGGACGTCTTCACGATCACCGGTCGTGGCACCGTCGTCACCGGTCGCATCGAGCGTGGTGTCCTCAAGGTCAACGAGACCGTTGACATCGTGGGCATCAAGCAGGAGAAGACCACCACCACGGTCACCGGCATCGAGATGTTCCGCAAGCTGCTCGACGAGGGCCAGGCCGGTGAGAACGTCGGTCTGCTCCTCCGTGGCATCAAGCGCGAGGACGTCGAGCGCGGCCAGGTCATCATCAAGCCCGGTTCGGTCACGCCGCACACCGAGTTCGAGGCCCAGGCCTACATCCTGTCGAAGGACGAGGGTGGCCGTCACACCCCCTTCTTCAACAACTACCGCCCGCAGTTCTACTTCCGCACCACGGACGTGACCGGCGTCGTGACCCTCCCCGAGGGCACCGAGATGGTCATGCCGGGCGACAACACCGAGATGAGCGTCGCGCTCATCCAGCCCGTCGCCATGGAAGAGGGCCTCAAGTTCGCCATCCGTGAGGGTGGCCGGACCGTCGGCGCCGGCCAGGTCACCAAGATCAACAAGTAAGTCCGCTTACTTGCTGGGTCTTGTCGGGTCCCTCCGGGGACCTGACACCTGGTAGCTCCTGCGAGCTCTGAAAGGGCCCGTACGACTTCGGTCGTACGGGCCCTTTTGCGTGTCCGGTCGTTCTCCGGGGGCGCTATGCCTGGGTGACCGCCGGGCGCCACAGCCAGGGGCGGCCGTCGGGGGAGAGCCCGGCCACGGTGGGGCCGCGGCCCCCGGCGGTCGGGGCCGGGCCGTCCAGGGTGGCGGGGGCGTTGGCCGGGCGGGTGACGCGGCCGTCGTGCCAGAGCTGGACGCGGCCGTCCAGGTCGCGGCCGAGGAGGTAGCCGTCCGCGGCGGCCACCGGGCCGTAGCCGGGGAAGCGCACGGCCGGGCCGCCCGGTGAGAGCAGGCGGTCGGAGGCGGGCGGGCGGTAGTAGAGCCGGCCGCCCGCGGCGGCGATCGCGTCCGCGGGGGCGGGCAGGCCGGGCAGCGGGTCCGCGCCGTCGGGCGTCCAGTGGTGGACCGTGTAACGCCCGGGTGCGTACACGTGCACCTGCCCGTCGTCGCCCACGACCGCGGTCAGGCCGTCCTGGACGGGGCCGCCGCCGAGGTCGCGCCAGGGGGACCAGACGGGCCGGTCGGCGGCGCGGACGCGGGTGCTGATGCCCTGGTCGGCGTTGCGGACGAAGAGGTGGACGCGGCCGTCGGGCGCGGTGACCGTCACCGGGACGCCGATGCGGCGGCCGCGGTCGGGGTCGGTCTCCGGATTGCCGAGGCTGGTCCAGGAGCCGTACGTACGCGCTCCGCGCTGCTCCAGGGCGACGATCTCGCGCAGGTGGGTCGCGCCCCGGCCCGCGAGCGCGGCCAGGCGCAGCCCGCACACCAGATGGCGGCCGTCCCTCAGCGCGGTGGCGCTCAGCACCGGGGCGAGCGGGCCGCCGCCGAGGTCGGCCGGGGCGCCGAACGCGCCATCCTTCTCGTCGTAGCGGACCGCACGCAGCCCCAGGACGCCGTACGCGCTGAGCGCGCCGTCACGGTGCTCCCGGAGGGCGAGGCGCGGGCCCGGGTAGCGGTAGTGGGTGGCGCGGACCCAGCCCTTGCGGTTGGTGAGGGGGCGGTCGCCGCCGACGTTGTAGTCGCCGCAGCCCGCGGGGTTGCCGCACTGCCAGTCCGGGGCGGCGCCGTACGGGACCAGGTGGGCGGCCTTCTCCGCCAGGACCCGCGGCGGGAGGTTCTTGGGCCAGTGGTGGTTGTAGTAGCCGCGGAAGGCGGTGGCCACGAACGCGGGCGGCCCGCCCTTGCTCCCCTGCGCCCAGCGGATCAGCGCGGCCCAGGTGAAGCAGGCCACGGCGGTGTGGTCGGCGTGGTCGGAGTAGCCGATCTGCTCGCTGTCGCGCAGCTGGGTGAGCCGGTCGCTGTCCTGGATGTCGGGGTCCGGGTCGAGGGTCTGCACGAGGGTCGGCCGGTAGCGCGCGAAGAGGGCTACGAGGACGTCGACGAGGGAGTCGTAGTCGTAACTCTGGACCGCGCGCAGCGGGGAGCCCTCCGGGACGAGGGTGTGCAGGTGCAGGCCCTTCTCGCGCCACAGGGCGGGCACGCCCATATGGCCGGCCGGGGTGTGCATGGCGAGGTCGAGGTGGACCAGCTCGACGCGGCGGCCGCGGTGTTCGAGGGAGCTGACCTCGGCCCGGAAGCCGTTGGGCAGGCGCAGGACGCCGTTGTCCCAGCGGGTGAAGACAGGCAGGCCCAGCTGGGTCGCGTAGGACTGGCGCAGGCCCTGGTGGCGGGCGGCGGAGTAGGCCGCCTTGTCGGGGGCGGGGGTGCGGTCGGCGGGCGTCTTGTTCCTGCCGTCGGCCTCGCCGGCCGTGACGTAGACGCAGACCAGCGGGGTGCCGGCGGCGAGCGAGTGCTGCGTGTCCGGGTTCATGAAGTACAGGTCGTCGTCGGGGTGGGCGAGGACCTGCATCAGCAGCGCGCGCTCCGCCTGGGCGGCGGTGCGGCCGGTGGCGGGGGAGGGGGTGGTGGTGCGGGGTGGGGCGGTGCCGGTGCGGGAGCAGGCGGTGAGGGGGGTGGCGGCGGCGAGGAGGGCGGCGCCGGTGGTGAGGAGGGTGCGGCGGGACGTGCCCGGGCTCCGCCCCGGTGACCTTCCGGGCTTTCGAGGCTGTTCGGGCCCGGGTATGGCAGGTCGGTTCCGCACGGTGACGCTCACTCCGTCCGCTGGGGAGGCAGCGGTGGGTGGGGCGCTCGCCTCTAAGTCAGGTGGTGGTGCTGGGTTTCACCTGTTCAGAGGGGTTGTGGGGGGTTCGGGTTCCCTGGGCGTACATGTTCTGTTCATGGGTGGGCGCGAGGGTCAGCGGTAGCGGATGACGTGCAGGGCCCGTACGCCGGTCTCGTCCAGGGTGACCTGGTCCTCGGACGAGCCGTCGAAGAGGAGGACGCCTGTTTCGGTGGTCAGGGCCGTCACCAGCCAGCCCACCGCTTCGCGGCCCCGGCCGTCCGTGCGCCGGACCCAGATCAGGGCGCGGGAACCCGCCGGGTAGGCGGAGACCTCCTCCGCCGCCGACTGCCAGCGCTGGTGGTCGGAGGCGGAGAGGACCGGGCCCAGCTCGGCGAGGGTCGGCTCGAACCAGTACGCGCGACCGGGGGCCGGGGGCGCGGGGAACGCGCCCGTGCCGGGGGTACCACCCTGGTCCCAGTGGGCGAGCCAGGCCCAGGGCGCGGCGTTCGGCACGTGGAAGGGAGCGGTCGAGTCCTTCGGCACGACGACCGTCGCGTCCAGCAGGGTGTCCTGCCAGCGGCCGGTCCGCAGGTGGCGCCGGGTGTCGCAGGAGAACACCCAGCCGCGCCGCGTCTCGTCACCGGGACCGGGCCCGACGAGTTCCACCTCGCCGCCGTACGCGCCCTCGAGCCACTGCCGCGCCTTGTCGCGGGCAGCCTCGAAGTCGGGTGCGGCCCGCTCCCACGGCGCCCGGGACCCGCCGGGAGTCGCGCGTACGAGCAGCAGTTCGCGCACGTTGTCGGTGTCGAGGCGGGCCAGCGAGGAGGTCAGCCCGTCAAGGAAGACGACGCGGCCCTTGTTGTTGTGGCCGTACAGGAGATGCCCGGACACCTCGTGCCCGGCGACCTCGCGGCGCACCCATACGACGCCCCGGGTGTCGGGTCCCGGCTCGGCGAGCGCCTGTACTACGTCGTCCCAGTTGCTCACCGGCACCGGTGCGAACTCCGGGAAGTAGCGCCGCAGCATCCGGTCCCACCACCCCGGCGCCTCGTCCGACGGCTGCCACGGCAGGGGCGTCGAGGGCCCGCCGCCGATCATCGCGTGCACCGTGACGAGGCAGCCGCGGGCGTTGATCCGGCGGGGCTGGTTCGCCACGCGCGCGACGGCCTCGTCGTGTGTCGCCGCGGGCCCGAGGTCCCCGAAGGGGGCGCTCGGTGACGGGTGGAAGGGGCTGCTGCCGTCCCTCGGCACGACCACCGAGGCCGCGAGCATGGGGGTGCCCGGGTAGCCGGGCTGGGGCAGCGTGCGGCAGGCGAAGAGCCACGCGGCGGGGGACTCGTGCACGGGGTGCGGGGCGGCCAGCTCCACCAGGCCCCGGTAGGTGTGGTGGAGCCATGCCGCGGCGGCGTCGGCGGGAGTCGTCACGTTCACTCCTTGGGCGGCCAGTCGCCCGAGGCGCGCCGGCTCATGTAGTCCTCCACCGGGAAGACACTGGGCGGGAAGTGGGGCTTGCTGCCGTCGTGCGGGACGATGACGACGCTGGTGACCGGCGACTGGAGCCAGTCCCCGGACTCGACGTGCTCCTTGAAGTCGAAGCGCACCACCCAGCCGTAGGGGTGGTCGACAGACTCCTGCGGGAACATGACCAGGGAGTCCGTCCGGTCCGGGTAGACCCTTTCGAGGAGCGCGGCGGCGGCCTGCACGGCTTCGGCTCTGCTCGGCATTATGGAGCCCCATTTCTGTACGGGACGTGCATGATTTCCTTCGCGCCGCTCTCCAGCATTCCGAGCTTTCCGCTCTGGCCGTCGAGGAACACCACCCCGTGTTCGGTGTTCACCGCGTTGAAGAAGTGCCCGGAGTCCCCGCGTCCGATGAAGACGGCACTCCTGGAACCCTCACCCCGTGCCTGGAGGTCGCGAATGACGTCATCGTAGCTGTCGGCCCGGTGCCACGCGGTCGACGGATCCTTGACGCCCAGCTGCTCCACGTCCAGGTGGCCCGGGCCCGGCCTGGGCGCCGCGCTGACCTCGACACCGTCGAGCCGGCGGTCGACCGTGACCGTGGTGTGCGCGCAGTTCTGGGTGTAGCCGTCCTCCCACCGGTTATTGACGTCTTTCAGCCACGGGTACTGGTCGTCGAGGAATTCCTGCGCCTTGTGCGGGTCCACCGAATCGGCGTGAATGGCCTTTTCTTTGACATGCGGGGTGCTCTGCGCCAGGTCGTCCCATTTCTTCGGCGCCGCGCCCGCCGCCTCGTCCGCGTATTTCGCCCCGCCCTTCGCGACCTGGGAGGCGCCCGACTCCAGGCCCTCCTTCATCGCCATGCGCATGCCGCCGCGGGCCAGACCGGCGCCTTTGGTGCCGATGAGTTCGGGGAGAAGGCGGCCGACGAACTCGGAGGGGTCTTTCTTGAAGCCGTCGACGGCGGCGGTGACGATCCGTTCGGGGTGCGCGGCGGTGGAGACGAGGCCGGAGAGCGTCATGGAGACGTTCTGGAGGTACGCGGCCGGGTGCGTGAGGTTGTAGGGGTCCGTGGGGTTGAGACCGCGGGCGAAGTTGACCAGGCCCGCGGTGCCCTTGAGGGCGCCGCCGACGACGTGGGTGAGTTCGGTGTTGTACGCCTGGTAGCCGTCGACGAGGTCGTTGCCCAGCCGGTCCAGCGGCGGGGGCTCGGCCGGGGCGTGCGCCAGGGCGGCCCTGACCTTGGCCTGCGCGTCGGAGGCGGCGGTGTTGCGCTGCTTGCGCGCGGTGCCGAGCTTGTCCCGGGCGGCCTGGATGTCGGCCTTGCCGGGGTCGTGGAACGGTTCCGGCTCCGGGCCGGGGTCCTGGTCCGCCTTGATCTTGGCGTTGTAGGCGTCGATCTTCTTGTTGTAGGCGCCGACCGCGTCCTCGGAGGACTTCTTGCCCTTCTTGTAGAGCTCGACGGCCTCCTTCGCCTGGCCCTGCGCCCACTTGACGGTGTCGGCGTAGGACTCCAGGGCGCCGGCCGCCGTCTCGCAGGCGTCGGCGGCCTGCGCCCATTTGGTGGGGTGCAGCTCGAACTTCTTGCGGAACGCCTCCCCGCCCTCGCCCCGCCAGTCGCCCGAGTCGACCTTGCGCATCCCGGCCGCGACATGGTCGAAGGCGGTGTGGAAGTCCTTGAGGTGCTTGGCGGACTCGCGGATCTTGTCGGGGTTGCCGTGGACGAGCTCGTCGGCCTCCTCGGTCTGGCCGAGCTGCTGTTCGCCAGGGGTGGCCCCGAGGTCGGAGGCGACGTCGTCGCCCCAGTCCTCGACCGCATCGGCGGCGTCGTGCAGACCGACTCTGTCGAGGCCCTCACCGACCTTGTCGGTGCCCCAGTCGACACCCTCGCCGACGAGCTTCTTGCCCGCGTCGACGCCGTCCTCCAGCTTGCCGAGACCGTCGTTGATCCCGTCCTTCAGCGCCCCGCCCGCGTCCTTCAGGCCGTCACCGATGTCACCGAGCAGACCCATGGCTACTCACCCCCGCCCTGCTGCTCGGCGGCCTTCGCCCGCGCCTCGGGGGAGGGGCCGAACTTGTCGTCGAGCCACTGGTCGTACTCCGCGTCCGACACCCCGGCCGCGCCGTGCAGATTCTCCGGGTTGAGGCCCAGTGGACCGACCGTGTGCGAGGTCATCACGTCCCGGCCGGCGTCCTTCCAGCCCTGCTCACTGCTGGCCAGGGCCTGGTCGAAGGACTCCTTGCTGTAGTCCACGCCGCCGTACGCCCCGGACTTCGCGATGTCGCCCCAGCCCTGCTGGGTCACCTCGTCCTCGGAGGCGTACGGATTGCCGATCGCGGAGTTGGTGATGACCTTGAGGGAGCCCTCGACGTACTGCTCCGTCTCGTAATACGTGCCCGCCGACAGGCCCGTCCTGACCGCGAACGAGTTGCCCTCGTTGACCAGCGAGCGCACCCCCCACTCCCAGCGCTCGCAGAAACTCCTGAAGTCACCGGTCAGCCCCTCGTGGCCCAGCTCCAGACCGGACAGCGCGATGTCACCGAAGCCGCGCCCGGCCCCGGCCTCGCCGACCATGCCGAGTTCCTTCAGCTCCGCCAGCGCCTCGGTCAGCCCCTTGGCGACCAGGCCGAGGCCGTCCGCCCGGAGGTCCTTGCCGCCGCCCCCGCCGCCCGTCATGCGCCTGCCCCCTGGTGGTCCTCGCCGAGGTCGCGGTCGACCGCCGCCTCGTCCGGAACGATCCCCATGACCGGCGGGAACACCATCCCGTCCGGCCCGTCCGCGCAGTCCAGTGCGACCCCGCACGGCACCCCGGCCGCCGGGACGGCGACGTCGAGGAGCTTCGCGCCCAGCACCGTCCGGTACGTCCACTCGCGGGAGAACTCACCGCGCGCCCGCGCATAACGCGCCAGCGCCTGCTCGTCGGAGAACGCCAGGATGAACCGGATCCCGTTCAGATCGGCGGTCAGCATGGCCTGCTCACCGGCGTCACCACCCGCACCGGCGGCGCCTTCCGGGTCCCCGCCCAGCGGCACCAGCACCGCCGTCCGCCGGAACTCGCCCAGCAGTTCGGCGAACTGCCGTTTGCGCGCCGCCACCGCCGGGTCCTCGGCGGGTCCTGGTCCGGTGCCGGGCGGTTCGCTCGCGGCTCCGGCCCCCTTCGCGGGCGGCGGCTGAGCGGCCGGCCCGCGGACCGGCTCCGTCAGGTCCGCGTACTCCGCGAGACGTGATCTTGGCATTCGCGGCGGTTCGGCCGCCGCACCCCCGTGCTCCGACATGCCGCCCATCATCACAGCGGCCCCCGCCACCACCGCAACCACCCCGGTTTGACCTCGGTCACACACGGGGTAATCTCTACGCTTCGATTGGCCCCCGGCATGCCCCGTATGGCAGACTGTCGGGGTTGCTCGGTTGAGTGCCGATGCTGCGCGCCTCCCGCCGGGAGGACCGGAAGCGAGTCCCACAGTACTCGTCGCCTTATCTGTCAAGGGTTTGCGAAAACCCACGGGCAGCACTGGGGCGGACGTACGGGAATCTTTCGGGAAGTGCGGTGCGGTGGCTGAACCAGGCACCCGGTGGGTTTCTTCCCCCGGACCCGCGGCCTTGGGCCGCAGCCCCCTTAGCAGGGAAATCCGTATGGATATTTCTGTCAGCGGGACTGCGACACGCCCGACCGCGTGGGGCGGAGGAAGTGTGAAACAGGACCCCCGGGTTCCAGAGCGTCACGAGAGACAGGACTACTAAGTAGCCATGGCGGGACAGAAGATCCGCATCCGGCTCAAGGCCTACGACCACGAGGTCATCGACTCCTCGGCGAAGAAGATCGTCGAGACGGTGACGCGTACTGGTGCGTCGGTCGCGGGCCCGGTGCCGCTGCCTACCGAGAAGAACGTGTACTGCGTCATCAAGTCGCCGCACAAGTACAAGGACTCGCGCGAGCACTTCGAGATGCGCACGCACAAGCGCCTGATCGACATCCTCGACCCGACGCCGAAGACCGTTGACTCCCTCATGCGACTCGACCTTCCGGCCGGCGTCGACATCGAGATCAAGCTCTGAGGGCCGGTGATCTGAAGATGACTAAGCAGATCAAGGGCATCCTGGGCGAGAAGCTCGGCATGACGCAGGTGTGGGACGAGAACAACCGCGTTGTTCCGGTCACCGTCGTCAAGGCCGGCCCGAACGTCGTGACCCAGGTCCGTACGAACGACGCGGACGGCTACGAGTCGGTCCAGATCGCCTTCGGCGAGATCGACCCGCGCAAGGTGAACAAGCCCCTCAAGGGTCACTTCGCCAAGGCCGACGTCACCCCCCGTCGTCACCTCGTCGAGATCCGTACCGCTGGTGCCAGCGAGTACACCCTCGGCCAGGAGATCACCGCTGAGACCTTCGAGTCCGGCGTGAAGGTCGACGTCACCGCGAAGAGCAAGGGCAAGGGCTTCGCCGGCGTCATGAAGCGCCACAACTTCAAGGGTGGCAAGGCGTCGCACGGTGCCCACCGTGTGCACCGCATGCCCGGATCCATCGGTGGCTGTGCCACCCCCGGCCGTGTCTTCAAGGGCATGCGCATGGCGGGTCGCATGGGCAACGAGCGGGTCACCACCCAGAACCTGACCGTTCACGCCGTTGACGCGGAGAAGGGCCTGCTCCTCATCAAGGGCGCGGTTCCTGGTCCGAACGGCGGCCTCGTCCTGGTCCGCACCGCGGCCAAGGGGGCCTGAGGACTATGAGCACCATTGACATTCTGTCGCCCTCCGGCGACAAGACCGGGACCGTTGAGCTCCCGGCCGAGATCTTCGATGTAGAGAAGATCAGCATCCCGCTGCTCCACCAGGTTGTCGTCGCGCAGCTGGCCGCGGCCCGTCAGGGCACGCACAAGGTCAAGCGTCGTGGCGAGGTCCGTGGTGGCGGTAAGAAGCCTTACCGCCAGAAGGGCACCGGCCGCGCGCGCCAGGGTTCGACCCGTGCGCCGCAGTTCGCCGGCGGTGGCGTCGTCCACGGCCCGCAGCCGCGTGACTACTCGCAGCGGACCCCGAAGAAGATGAAGGCCGCGGCCCTGCGCCACGCTCTCACCGACCGGGCCCGCAACGCTCGCATCCACGTCGTCACCGGCGTGGTCGACGGCGAGGTCTCGACCAAGGCCGCCAAGTCGCTGCTCGGCAAGATCAGTGAGCGCAAGAACGTGCTCCTGGTCCTCGACCGTGCCGACGAGGTCGCGCTGCTCTCCGCTCGCAACCTGCCCCAGGTCCACATCCTGGAGCCGGGCCAGCTGAACACGTACGACGTTCTCGTCTCGGACGACGTGGTCTTCACCCAGGCCGCTTTCGAGTCCTTCGTGTCTGGCGCCCCCTCCGCGGAGCGGAACGCTGACACCGAAGGGAGCGAAGCCTGATGGCTACGCGTCACCCGAGCATCGCCTCGAAGGCCGCCAAGGCCAAGAAGGTAGCGCGCGTCGCCAAGGCGAAGCGCCACGCCACCGAGGGCAAGAACACCGTTGAGACGCCGCTGAGCAAGTCGTTCACGGACCACCGTGACGTTCTCGTCAAGCCGGTCGTCTCCGAGAAGAGCTACGCGCTCCTCGACGAGGGCAAGTACACCTTCATCGTGGACCCGCGTGCCAACAAGACCCAGATCAAGCAGGCCGTCGAGGCGGTCTTCTCGGTCAAGGTCTCCGGGGTCAACACGATCAACCGTCAGGGCAAGCGCAAGCGGACCCGCACCGGCTTCGGCCAGCGTGCGAACACCAAGCGCGCGATCGTGACCCTCGTTGAGGGCGACCGTATCGACATCTTCGGCCAGGCCTCCTAACGGAGCGCCCTGGTCCGAATATCGGACGAGGACTGAGAAATGGGAATCCGCAAGTACAAGCCGACTACGCCGGGGCGTCGTGGCTCCAGCGTCGCCGACTTCGTCGAGGTCACGCGGTCCACGCCGGAGAAGTCGCTGGTCCGCCCGCTGCACAGCAAGGGCGGCCGTAACAACGCCGGTCGGATCACCGTTCGCCACCAGGGTGGCGGACACAAGCGTGCCTTCCGAGTGATCGACTTCCGTCGTCACGACAAGGACGGCGTGCCGGCGAAGGTCGCGCACATCGAGTACGACCCGAACCGCACCGCGCGCATCGCGCTCCTGCACTACGCGGACGGCGAGAAGCGCTACATCCTGGCCCCCCGTGGCCTGCAGCAGGGCGACCGGATCGAGAACGGCCCGACGGCCGACATCAAGTCCGGCAACAACCTGGCGCTGCGCAACATCCCGGTCGGTACCACGATCCACGCGATCGAGCTCCGTCCCGGTGGTGGCGCCAAGTTCGCCCGTTCCGCGGGTGCCTCCGTGCAGCTGCTGGCGAAGGAGGGCACGATGGCCCACCTTCGTATGCCTTCCGGTGAGATCCGCCTGGTCGACGTGCGCTGCCGCGCCACCGTCGGCGAGGTCGGCAACGCCGAGCAGTCGAACATCAACTGGGGCAAGGCCGGCCGTATGCGCTGGAAGGGCGTCCGCCCGACCGTGCGTGGTGTCGTCATGAACCCGGTCGACCACCCGCACGGCGGTGGCGAGGGCAAGACCTCCGGTGGTCGCCACCCGGTCTCGCCCTGGGGCAAGAAGGAAATGCGTACTCGTGATCGCAACAAGGCGAGTAACAAGTACATCGTCCGCCGCCGCAAGTCGAACAAGAAGCGCTAGGAGCGGGTTTAGATGCCGCGCAGTCTCAAGAAGGGACCCTTCGTTGACGGCCACCTCGTGAAGAAGGTGGACGCTCAGAACGAAGCCGGTTCCAAGAACGTCATCAAGACCTGGTCCCGCCGCTCGATGATCATCCCCAGCATGCTGGGTCACACGATCGCGGTGCACAACGGCAAGACCCACATCCCGGTGTTCGTCACCGAGTCGATGGTCGGCCACAAGCTCGGCGAGTTCTCGCCGACGCGCACCTTCCGGGGTCACGTCAAGGACGACCGGAAGTCGAAGCGCCGCTAAGGCGGGGTGGAATCGACTATGACAAACACCGAAGGGACAACCATGGAAGCCAGGGCCCAGGCGCGGTACATCCGCGTCACGCCCATGAAGGCCCGCCGCGTGGTGGACCTCATCCGTGGCATGGATGCCACGGAGGCTCAGGCGGTCCTGCGTTTCGCCCCGCAGGCCGCGAGCGTGCCGGTTGGCAAGGTGCTGGACAGCGCCATCGCCAACGCTGCACACAACTACGACCACCCGGACGCTTCTTCGCTGGTCATCAGCGAGGCGTACGTGGACGAGGGCCCGACCCTGAAGCGGTTCCGTCCGCGTGCCCAGGGCCGTGCCTACCGGATCCGTAAGCGGACCAGCCACATCACCGTGGTCGTCAGCAGCAAGGAAGGAACCCGGTAATGGGCCAGAAGGTAAACCCGCACGGGTTCCGGCTCGGTATCACCACCGACTTCAAGTCGCGCTGGTACGCCGACAAGCTGTACAAGGACTACGTCAAGGAAGACGTCGCCATCCGTCGGATGATGACGTCCGGCATGGAGCGCGCCGGCATCTCGAAGGTGGAGATCGAGCGCACCCGTGACCGCGTGCGGGTGGACATCCACACCGCTCGTCCCGGCATCGTCATCGGCCGCCGTGGCGCCGAGGCCGACCGCATCCGCGGTGACCTCGAGAAGCTCACGGGCAAGCAGGTCCAGCTGAACATCCTCGAGGTCAAGAACCCCGAGGTCGACGCTCAGCTGGTGGCCCAGGCCGTCGCGGAGCAGCTGTCCTCCCGTGTCTCCTTCCGTCGCGCCATGCGTAAGAGCATGCAGTCGTCGATGAAGGCCGGCGCCAAGGGCATCAAGATCCAGTGTGGCGGTCGTCTCGGCGGTGCCGAGATGTCCCGTTCGGAGTTCTACCGCGAGGGCCGCGTGCCCCTGCACACGCTCCGCGCCAACGTGGACTACGGCTTCTTCGAGGCCAAGACGACCTTCGGCCGCATCGGCGTGAAGGTCTGGATCTACAAGGGCGACGTCAAGAACATCGCCGAGGTTCGCGCCGAGAACGCCGCGGCCCGCGCCGGCAACCGTCCGGCCCGTGGCGGCAACGACCGCCCGGCCCGCGGTGGCGGCCGTGGTGGCGAGCGTGGCGGTCGCGGTCGCAAGCCGCAGCAGGCCGCGCCGGCTGCCGAGGCCCCCAAGGCCGACGCTCCCGCCGCTGCCGCTCCGGCTGCCGAGAGCACCGGAACGGAGGCCTGACCGAAATGCTGATCCCCCGTAGGGTCAAGCACCGCAAGCAGCACCACCCGAAGCGCAGCGGCATGTCCAAGGGCGGCACGCAGGTCGCGTTCGGCGAGTACGGCATTCAGGCCCTCACCCCGGCCTACGTGACGAACCGTCAGATCGAGGCCGCTCGTATCGCCATGACGCGTCACATCAAGCGTGGCGGCAAGGTCTGGATCAACATCTACCCGGACCGTCCCCTCACCAAGAAGCCTGCCGAGACCCGCATGGGTTCCGGTAAGGGTTCCCCGGAGTGGTGGGTCGCCAACGTCAAGCCCGGACGCGTGATGTTCGAGCTGTCGTACCCCAACGAGAAGACCGCGCGCGAGGCGCTGACTCGTGCGGCTCACAAGCTGCCGATGAAGTGCAAGATCGTCAAGCGCGAGGCAGGTGAAGCGTGATGTCGACCGGTACCAAGGCGTCGGAGCTGCGCGAGCTGGGCAACGAGGAGCTCCTCAACAAGCTCCGCGAGGCCAAGGAAGAGCTGTTCAACCTCCGCTTCCAGGCGGCGACGGGTCAGCTCGAGAACCACGGCCGGCTCAAGGCCGTCCGCAAGGACATCGCGCGGATCTACACCCTCATGCGTGAGCGCGAGCTGGGCATCGAGACGGTGGAGAGCGCCTGATGAGCGAGAAGACTGTGACTGAAGAGACTGCCGCCCGCGGCTTCCGCAAGACCCGTGAGGGTCTTGTCGTCAGCGACAAGATGGACAAGACCGTCGTCGTCGCCGTCGAGGACCGCGTCAAGCACGCCCTGTACGGCAAGGTCATCCGCCGTACGAACAAGCTCAAGGCGCACGACGAGCAGAACGCTGCCGGCGTCGGCGACCGCGTCCTCCTGATGGAGACGCGTCCGCTGTCCGCCACCAAGCGCTGGCGCATCGTCGAGATCCTCGAGAAGGCCAAGTAATTCTCTGAGGGGTATCCCTCAGGGTTCGTTCCGCCAGGCTCGGCAGGGGTTCGCATAGAACCCCTGCCGGGAACCGGCAGACAAACAGGAGATAGACGTGATCCAGCAGGAGTCGCGACTGCGTGTCGCCGACAACACGGGTGCGAAGGAAATTCTCACCATCCGTGTTCTCGGTGGCTCGGGTCGCCGCTACGCGGGCATCGGTGACGTCATCGTCGCCACCGTCAAGGACGCGATCCCCGGTGGCAACGTGAAGAAGGGTGACGTCGTCAAGGCGGTCATCGTTCGCACCGTCAAGGAGCGCCGCCGTCCGGACGGCTCGTACATCCGCTTCGACGAGAACGCCGCCGTCATTCTGAAGAACGACGGCGACCCTCGCGGCACCCGTATCTTCGGCCCCGTCGGCCGTGAGCTGCGCGAGAAGAAGTTCATGAAGATCATCTCGCTCGCGCCGGAGGTGCTGTAAGCATGAAGATCAAGAAGGGTGATCTGGTTCAGGTCATCACCGGCAAGGACAAGGGCAAGCAGGGCAAGGTCATTGCCGCTTACCCGCGCGACGAGCGCGTCCTGGTCGAGGGTGTCAACCGGGTCAAGAAGCACACCAAGGCCGGCCCCACGGCCTCCGGCTCGCAGGCCGGCGGCATCGTGACCACCGAGGCCCCGATCCACATCTCCAACGTCCAGCTGGTCGTGGAGAAGGACGGCAACAAGGTCGTCACGCGCGTCGGTTACCGCTTCGACGACGAGGGCAACAAGATCCGCGTTGCCAAGCGGACGGGTGAGGACATCTGATGACTACCACCACGAACCCGCGTCTGAAGCAGAAGTACCGCGACGAGATCAAGGGCAAGCTGCAGGAGGAGTTCTCCTACGAGAACGTCATGCAGATTCCCGGCCTCGTCAAGATCGTGGTCAACATGGGTGTGGGTGACGCCGCGCGTGACTCCAAGCTCATGGACGGTGCCGTCCGCGACCTGACCACCATCACCGGTCAGAAGCCGGCCATCACCAAGGCCCGCAAGTCCATCGCGCAGTTCAAGCTGCGTGAGGGCCAGCCGATCGGTGCCCACGTCACGCTCCGTGGCGACCGCATGTGGGAGTTCCTGGACCGCACCCTGTCGCTCGCGCTGCCGCGCATCCGCGACTTCCGTGGTCTGTCCCCCAAGCAGTTCGACGGCCGTGGCAACTACACCTTCGGTCTGACCGAGCAGGTCATGTTCCACGAGATCGACCAGGACAAGATCGACCGCGTCCGGGGTATGGACATCACCGTGGTCACCACGGCGACCAACGACGACGAGGGCCGCGCCCTCCTTCGTCACCTCGGCTTCCCGTTCAAGGAGGCGTAAGCGAGATGGCGAAGAAGGCTCTGATTGCCAAGGCTGCTCGTAAGCCCAAGTTCGGTGTGCGTGCCTACACCCGCTGCCAGCGCTGTGGCCGCCCGCACTCCGTGTACCGCAAGTTCGGCCTGTGCCGCGTCTGCCTTCGTGAGATGGCTCACCGTGGCGAGCTGCCGGGCGTGACCAAGAGCTCCTGGTAGTTCCCGCTTTTCGGGACTGCTTGGATCTCTCGGTAAGCAAGGGGTCGGCAGAGACTCCCGCTCTCATGGCTTAGGCTAGGAGGGTTGGGCGCTCTGCCGCCCTCACCGACTTACTACGCCGTAGGTCCCCGCGCCGCACCCGTCCCGCCCCTGTGTGGGGAGAGGGATGGCGCATACAGGAAACCCCGGCGAGAGAGGCCGAAGGCCAATTCATGACCATGACTGATCCGATCGCAGACATGCTTACGCGTCTGCGGAACGCGAACTCGGCGTACCACGACTCCGTGGCTATGCCGCACAGCAAGATCAAGTCGCACATCGCCGAGATCCTCCAGCAGGAGGGTTTCATCACCGGCTGGAAGGTCGAGGACGCCGAGGTCGGCAAGTCCCTCGTCCTGGAGCTGAAGTTCGGCCCGAACCGTGAGCGTTCGATCGCCGGCATCAAGCGGATCTCCAAGCCGGGTCTGCGCGTTTACGCGAAGTCCACCAACCTGCCGAAGGTCCTCGGCGGCCTCGGCGTGGCGATCATCTCCACGTCGCACGGTCTCCTGACCGGCCAGCAGGCAGGCAAGAAGGGCGTGGGTGGGGAAGTCCTCGCCTACGTCTGGTAGCGGAAGGGAACGGAGGAAACAGCTATGTCGCGTATTGGCAAGCTCCCCATCACGGTTCCCGCCGGCGTGGACGTCACCATCGACGGCCAGACGGTCTCGGTGAAGGGCCCCAAGGGCAACCTGAGCCACACCATCGTCGCGCCTATCGAGATCGCCAAGGGTGAGGACGGCGTCCTGAACGTCACCCGCCCCAACGACGAGCGTCTGAGCAAGGCCATGCACGGCCTGTCCCGCACGCTGGTGGCGAACATGATCACCGGCGTGACCACGGGTTACGTGAAGAAGCTCGAGATCAGCGGTGTCGGTTACCGCGTCCTGGCGAAGGGCTCCAACCTGGAGTTCTCGCTCGGCTACAGCCACCCGATCCTGATCGAGGCGCCCGAGGGCATCTCGTTCAAGGTCGAATCGGCGACCAAGTTCTCGGTCGAGGGCATCGACAAGCAGAAGGTCGGCGAGGTTGCGGCCAACATCCGCAAGCTGCGCAAGCCCGACCCGTACAAGGCCAAGGGCGTCAAGTACGAAGGCGAAGTCATCCGCCGCAAGGTCGGAAAGGCGGGTAAGTAAGCCATGGCATACGGTCAGAAGATCGCTAAGGGCGACGCTTACAAGCGTGCGGCAATCAAGCGCCGCCACATCCGTATCCGCAAGCACATCTCGGGTACGGCCGAGCGCCCGCGCCTCGTCGTGACGCGTTCGAACCGCAACATCGTGGCTCAGGTCATCGACGACGTTAAGGGTCACACCCTCGCGTCGGCGTCGACCCTGGACACCACGATCCGCGGTGGCGAGGGCGACAAGTCCGCCCAGGCCAAGTCGGTCGGCGCCCTGGTCGCCGAGCGCGCCAAGGCCGCCGGTGTCGAGACTGTCGTGTTCGACCGTGGTGGCAACCAGTACGCCGGGCGCATCGCCGCCCTGGCGGACGCCGCCCGCGAAGCCGGACTGAAGTTCTGAGCCGGTTCCGTAGCTAGCGGAAACAGAGAGAGGTAATTCCAATGGCTGGACCCCAGCGCCGCGGAAGCGGTGCCGGTGGCGGCGAGCGGCGGGACCGGAAGGGTCGCGACGGTGGCGCTGCCGCCGAGAAGACCGCATACGTTGAGCGCGTCGTCGCGATCAACCGTGTCGCCAAGGTTGTCAAGGGTGGCCGTCGCTTCAGCTTCACCGCGCTCGTCGTGGTGGGCGACGGTGACGGCACCGTAGGTGTCGGTTACGGCAAGGCCAAGGAGGTGCCGGCCGCCATCGCCAAGGGTGTTGAGGAGGCCAAGAAGCACTTCTTCAAGGTCCCCCGTATCCAGGGCACCATCCCGCACCCGATCACGGGCGAGAAGGCCGCGGGCGTCGTCCTGCTCAAGCCTGCTTCCCCCGGTACCGGTGTTATCGCCGGTGGCCCGGTGCGTGCCGTGCTCGAGTGCGCCGGCGTGCACGACATCCTGTCGAAGTCGCTCGGCTCGTCGAACGCGATCAACATCGTGCACGCGACCGTGGAGGCCCTGAAGGGTCTGCAGCGCCCCGAGGAGATCGCGGCCCGCCGTGGTCTGCCCCTCGAGGACGTCGCTCCCGCGGCCCTGCTGCGTGCGCGTGCCGGGGCTGGTGCTGCGTAATGGCACAGCTCAAGATCACGCAGACGAAGTCGTACATCGGCAGCAAGCAGAACCACCGCGACACCCTGCGTTCCCTCGGTCTCAAGGGGATCAACACGCAGGTCGTCAAGGAGGACCGCCCCGAGTTCCGCGGCATGGTGCACACCGTCCGCCACCTCGTGTCGGTTGAGGAGGTCTGATCATGGCGGAGAACAACCCGCTGAAGATCCACAACCTCCGTCCGGCCCCCGGCGCCAAGACCGCCAAGACCCGTGTCGGTCGTGGTGAGGCGTCGAAGGGTAAGACGGCCGGTCGTGGTACCAAGGGCACGAAGGCCCGTTACCAGGTTCCGGAGCGCTTCGAGGGTGGCCAGATGCCCCTCCACATGCGTCTTCCGAAGCTCAAGGGCTTCCGGAACCCCTTCAAGGTCGAGTTCCAGGTCGTGAACCTGGACAAGCTCACCTCGCTGTACCCCGAGGGTGGCGAAGTCACCGTCGCGGGTCTGGTGGAGAAGGGCGCTGTCCGCAAGAACAGCCTCGTCAAGGTCCTGGGCCAGGGCGAGATCTCCGTGGCGCTGCAGGTGACGGTCGACGCCGTCTCCGGCTCCGCCAAGGAGAAGATCACCGCCGCCGGCGGTACGGTCACCGAGCTCGTCTGATCCCGGACGCCGTCTCGATGGCATGAGCGATCCCTACCGGGGATACCCCACAAAAGGGGTATCCCCGGTTGGTCGTTCCTAGGGGGCCATGTCCGCCGGTAAGGTGGCGTCCGCTGTTAATTTCCGGGCTAGTTGAGTGCCCCCGGCACCAATCCCGGATGTTGACCGTTACCTATTCGTCGAATCCTCAAGACCGTCACCTCTGACGCACGCGCGCGGGGGTCGCAGGAGGCACCGTGCTCACCGCGTTCGCCCGGGCGTTCAAGACGCCCGACCTGCGCAAGAAGCTGCTCTTCACACTGGGCATCGTCGTGATCTACCGGCTCGGGGCCCACGTCCCGATCCCCGGCGTGGATTACTCGAACGTCCAGACGTGCATGGACGTGGCCAAATCCGGCACCGGCCTCTTCGGCCTGGTGAACATGTTCAGCGGTGGCGCGCTGCTGCAGATCACGGTCTTCGCGCTCGGCATCATGCCGTACATCACCGCGAGCATCATTCTGCAGCTGCTCACCGTGGTGATCCCGCGCCTGGAAGCTCTCAAGAAGGAGGGCCAGGCGGGGACGGCGAAGATCACGCAGTACACCCGGTACCTGACCGTGGCACTCGCCATCCTTCAGGGCACGGGCCTCGTCGCCACCGCCCGTACCGGCGCCCTGTTCCAAGGGTGCCCCGTCGCGAGTCAGATCGTGCCGGACCAGTCGATCTTCATCACCATCACGATGGTCATCACGATGACCGCCGGCACCTGCGTGATGATGTGGCTCGGTGAGCTGATCACCGACCGCGGCATCGGCAACGGCATGTCGATCCTGATGTTCATCTCGATCGCCGCCACCTTCCCGTCCGCGCTGTGGGCCATCAAGCAGGGCGGCTCGCTCGCCGACGGCTGGATCGAGTTCGGCACCGTCATCCTCGTCGGCCTCGTCATGGTCGGCCTGGTGGTCTTCGTCGAGCAGGCCCAGCGCCGGATCCCGGTCCAGTACGCGAAGCGCATGATCGGCCGCCGGTCCTACGGCGGTACGTCCACCTACATCCCGCTCAAGGTGAACCAGGCGGGTGTGATCCCTGTCATCTTCGCCTCGTCGCTGCTCTACATCCCGGCGCTGGTCGCGCAGTTCGCCGGTGGTGACTCGTCGTGGAAGCTGTGGATCGACGACCACCTGACCAAGGGAAATCACCCGATCTACATCGTTACGTACTTCCTCCTGATCGTGTTCTTCGCCTTCTTCTACGTGGCGATCTCGTTCAACCCCGAGGAAGTCGCGGACAACATGAAGAAGTATGGTGGCTTCATCCCGGGCATCCGGGCTGGCCGACCGACCGCTGAGTACCTCAGTTACGTACTCAACCGGATCACCTGGCCGGGTTCGCTGTACTTGGGGCTGATCGCACTCGTACCGACGATGGCGTTGGTTGGTTTCGGGGCAAACCAGAACTTCCCGTTCGGCGGCACCAGCATCCTGATCATCGTGGGTGTTGGTCTGGAGACGGTGAAGCAGATCGAGAGCCAGCTTCAGCAGCGCAATTACGAAGGGTTCCTCCGCTGATGCGAATCGTCCTCGTCGGGCCGCCTGGTGCCGGCAAGGGAACGCAGGCCGCGTTCCTTGCCCAGAACCTGTCGATCCCGCACATCTCCACGGGCGACCTCTTCCGTGCCAACATCAGCCAGGGCACGGAGCTGGGCAAGCAGGCCAAGTCGTTCATGGACGCGGGCCAGCTGGTACCGGACGAGGTCACCATCGGGATGGCCAAGGACCGCATGGAGCAGCCGGACGCCGTGAACGGCTTCCTGCTCGACGGTTTCCCTCGTAACGTCTCGCAGGCCGAGGCGCTCGACGTCGCCCTCAAGACGGACGACGTGAAGCTGGACGCGGTCCTGGACCTGGAGGTCCCCGAGGACGAGGTGGTCAAGCGCATCGCCGGCCGCCGCATCTGCCGCAACGACTCGGCGCACGTGTTCCACGTCGCGTACAAGCAGCCGAAGGCCGAGGGCGTCTGTGACGTCTGCGGCGGCGAGCTGTACCAGCGCGACGACGACCGGGAAGAGACCGTGCGCAAGCGGCTCGAGGTCTACCACACGCAGACCGAGCCGATCATCGGCTACTACGGGGAGCAGGGGCTCGTGAAGACGATCTCCGCGCTCGGCAAGGTCGAGGAAGTCACGGCGCGGGCCATGGAGGCCCTGGGCCGCTAGCCCCGCTCTTCTCCTGTACATGGCCAAGGCCGCGGTTCCCTGTCCCGGGGGCCGCGGCCTTAGTGTTGGGGGGTACGTATCCCTCGTACCGGATGACGGAGAGCGCAGGCCCCCATGGTGCAGATCAAGACCCCCGACCAGATTCGCAAGATGCGGGAGGCGGGGCTTGTCGTCGCGGCGATCCACGCCGCGACCCGTGAGGCGGCCGTGCCGGGCGCGACCACCCGGGACCTGGACGAGGTCGCCCGCAAGGTCATCGCCGAGCACGGCGCGAAGCCGAACTTCCTCGGGTACGGCGGGTTCCCCGCGACCATCTGCACTTCGAAGAACGAGGTCGTGGTCCATGGCATCCCGAGCGAGAAGGTCGTCCTGGAGGACGGCGACATCATCTCCATCGACGCCGGCGCGATCATCGACGGCTGGCACGGCGACGCCGCGTACACCGCGTTCGTCGGCTCTGGCCACTCGCCGGAGCTGCTGGAGCTCTCCCGGGTGACCGAGGAGTCGATGTGGGCCGGGATCGCGGCCATGAAGCAGGGCAACCGCCTGGTGGACATCTCCCGGGCGATCGAGACGTACATCCGCCGCCAGCCCAAGCCCGGCGGCGGCAAGTACGGCATTGTCGAGGACTACGGCGGCCACGGCATCGGCACCGAGATGCACATGGACCCGCACCTGCTGAACTACGTCGAGCGGCGCCGCGGCAAGGGCCCCAAGCTCGTCCCCGGCCTCTGCCTCGCCATCGAGCCGATGGTCTCCCTCGGCACCCCGAAGACCGAGGTCCTGGAGGACGACTGGACGGTCATCACGACCGACGGCACCTGGTCCTCGCACTGGGAGCACTCGATCGCCCTGACCGAGGAGGGCCCACTCGTCCTGACGGCCCCCGACGGCGGCAAGGCGAAGCTGGCGGAACTGGGTGTGACGGCGGCGCCGGACCCGCTGGCGTAGTGCTTGGGCGGGTCCCTGACCTGTGGGGGGCGGGGTACTGGGTCGTCACCGCCGGTCGGAGGCCGGCGCAGCCGCGCGAAGCTTGTGAGGCGCCCCGGCGCCGAGCCCGCGAGCGGGGCGTCCGGGAATCGGTCCGGCGGCAAGGCGAAGCTGGCGGAACTGGGTGTGACGGCGGCGCCGGATCCGCCGGCGTAGTGCTGGGCGGTGCGCCTGATCCGTTGGGGTAGAGGCGGTGTCGGGGGGCTTATCGATCTCCTGGGTAGGGCAGAATCCTCGGATTCGTCTTTCCGGGGGCGCTGACGTAGACTGACTCGTCGGCTCTCGTGTATCTGCATGTCCGCATGCGTAGCGAGAGTCGATCAAGGTAGTCGATTCGAAGGGCGAAGCGTGGCCAAGAAGCAAGGTGCCATCGAGATCGAAGGCACTGTCGTCGAGTCTCTTCCGAACGCCATGTTCAGGGTGGAGCTCCAGAACGGCCACCAGGTCCTGGCTCACATCAGCGGCAAGATGCGTATGCACTACATCCGTATCCTCCCTGACGACCGGGTCGTGGTGGAGCTGTCTCCGTACGACCTGACGCGTGGCCGGATCGTCTACCGGTACAAGTAGATCTTGCCCGGTCCCGCTTCCCGCGGGAGCGCCGGCAACTGACCCGGAGAACCTCACCCATGAAGGTCAAGCCGAGCGTCAAGAAGATCTGCGACAAGTGCAGGGTGATCCGCCGTCACGGTCGGGTCATGGTCATCTGCGACAACCCGCGCCACAAGCAGCGCCAGGGCTGACGCACGACTGACTGCAGTTCGTTCGCAGAGTTTCGCGCGACGCACGCAACACACTGAGTACATATGCAGGGCCCGCCGGCAGTGGACAGCACCCCTGACCACCGCGGCGACACCTTCGGTCGGAGGCCGGGGACCCAGTCGTACCGAACCGCCGGACAGGCGGGGACGGCGTCGGGGAGTGGCTCTGCTGCAGACCTCCGAAAATCAACAGGAGCCATGAATGGCACGCGTTGAAGGCGTTGACCTCCCGCGCGAAAAGCGCATCGAGGTTGCCCTCACCTACGTGTTCGGCATCGGCCGTACGCGCGCCCAGCTCACGCTGGACACCGTCGGTGTGGACCGCAACACCCGCGTTCGCGACCTGAGCGAGGAAGACCTCGTCAAGATCCGCGAGTACGTGGACCAGAACTTCCAGACCGAGGGTGACCTCCGTCGCGAGATCCAGGCCGACATCCGCCGCAAGGTCGAGATCGGCTGCTACCAGGGTCTGCGCCACCGTCGTGGTCTGCCGGTCCGCGGTCAGCGCACCAGCACGAACGCGCGTACCCGCAAGGGCCCGCGTCGCGCCATCGCCGGCAAGAAGAAGCCGGGCAAGAAGTAGTCCTCAGCGGACGCTTTTCAGCGGTCTTCGCTGTAGGACCGACCACCTCCCGTAGGAGAACGACATGCCCCCCAAGGGACGTCAGGGCGCTGCCAAGAAGGTGCGCCGCAAGGAAAAGAAGAACGTCGCTCACGGCCACGCGCACATCAAGAGCACGTTCAACAACACGATCGTGTCCATCACGGACCCGACCGGCAACGTGATCTCGTGGGCCTCCGCCGGCCACGTCGGTTTCAAGGGCTCCCGCAAGTCCACGCCGTTCGCCGCGCAGATGGCCGCCGAGTCGGCTGCCCGTCGCGCCCAGGAGCACGGCATGCGCAAGGTCGACGTCTTCGTCAAGGGCCCGGGTTCCGGTCGCGAGACCGCCATCCGTTCGCTCCAGGCGACCGGCCTCGAGGTCGGCTCCATCCAGGACGTCACGCCGACCCCGCACAACGGCTGCCGTCCGCCCAAGCGTCGTCGCGTCTGACCTCGGTCGGTCACGCAGGCCGCTTGGTCTGAGGTTCGCGGGCGGTACGGCTCTCTTGGGCGGTGCCGCCCGTACCCTTGCTGTATCTCAGGGCATCAAATAGTGGGTGCCCCTGAACTGAAGGACTTCTTTACATGCTGATCGCTCAGCGTCCCTCGTTGACCGAAGAGGTCGTCGACGAATTCCGCTCCCGGTTCGTGATCGAGCCGCTGGAGCCGGGCTTCGGCTACACCCTCGGCAACTCGCTCCGCCGTACGCTCCTCTCCTCGATCCCGGGTGCGGCGGTCACGTCCATCCGCATCGACGGTGTCCT